>NZ_JAAHGK010000480.1:0-5118 GCF_010672505.1 Okeania sp. SIO2B9
GTTAGAAGAAATTCTGTTTGAGCGTTGTCAAGTTCTTTTAACACAGCAATTTGCAATCAAGGCTATAACCCAGTACCATTGGTGGCCGAAAATTCAGGTTTAATTACTCCGATGCTACCGGATTTGATATTACAGATAATTTAGCCCTCTGAATAAACTCTAAATCTTGACGATATAAAAATTCTCCAACAACTGCTCCGAAAAAAGGTCCAATCAACATCCCTAATAAAGGTCCGCCAAATGGTAAAGCTGGTAATAGACCAAAAAAACCTAGTGCCAGACCAACGAAACAACCTATTTGTCCCCATTTGCTAGCACCTGACTGTTTTGCTCCCCAATAAGTAGCTAGAAAATCTATCAAAGTACTCAAAACCAGAACGGCGATCGCCATTCCTAATGCCCAACCCACTCCAGTAAAATTTTGAATAAAGCTCCAAACTAAAATCGCTGCTAAAATCAAACTAGAACCTGGCAAACCTGGAATTACAGCACCAGCAACACCGACCAACATAACTATTATAAGAAGCCAATAAATAATTACCATTAACATATTAATTAAAATCAAATTAATTAAAATCAAAAAAATTAACCTGTATTATTGATTCTAGTTAATTTCTCTCAATAAAGTATCTGTCAATTTCTCTGCTATTCCTGAAATCCAATTTTCATCTTGTTTCGTATAACTGCGAGGGGAATTTGCACCTAAGATAATTACACCATTCTTACCAATAGGTTGACAAATGACACCTTGAGTATTTTCTGGTAAATAATTAAATTCAATACGACCCGGATAAACTTTTAAATCTACTAAATAAATAGGTTTTTGTTTATTCAAAACTTGCTTGAAAATAGCTCCCGGTTCTACTTGTGAGTGAGATGGTAACATTCCTCTTTTTAATAAGACTTTGTTTTGATACCAAATAATAATAGTTTTAGTAACTGTATTAGTTAATAATAAACTAGAAGCCCAGGCAAGTTCATTTTTTGCTATGTCAGATAATTCTGGCAATAGTTCAAATCCTGATTCACCAATTAATTCAACAGTATCAGGAGAACGTGGTTGTATCTGTTGCCAAAGTAAACCAGTTAAAATTAAAAAAGCGCTTAAAATTACTCCTACAACATCAGAACGAGCTTGGGAAGCTAAAAGATTAGGGGTGAAAAATCGATTAACCATGAGTAAAGTTCCACCTAATCCTCCTACTATTATAGGTAACATTCGTAGGACTTGATTTTGGTCTGATTTAGCCATATTTTAAAGAATAAATTATTAAAGAAAGAGGGTTTAAATATAGTGTTTATATTTAAGAAATATGAATATATAGTAATATAATATAATTTAAGTTGTGAGATATTGGCAAATTTTAGGAAACAGGGAACAGGGAAGAAGAAAAAAAATCTATCATCTGAATATGATAACTGCTATACTTTATACTTTTAAGGAACAACTCAACTCTCACAACTTATTCCTGATTGCTATATAGTCTCTACATAAATTTTGAAAGCTATGATTTAACTCATTAAATTTATTGAAGAAGGAAAAAGTTGATTGAGGTAGTCTTTGACAAGCCACTTCGTGTCTGATAACTTCAAGCAATTGTAGACACAGCAGTTGAAGTGTGGAATCTTATACCCAAATATCACGCATTTTTGCTACATCTTCTTGAAAGCAGAGAGTAGAAAGTAGTTCAACAATTAATTATTAATTATTAATTATTATCTCTCCTTGAAAAGAAGAGGATTGATATCAAATCCGCCTAATTGCACATATATCCAATAACCTTATAATCAGAATTGTAAGCTATTGATTGTGAGGTTATTTAACCGGATTTGATATGACACGGAGCATGATTTTTTTTCTTTTTTATCCTTTAAAGGAGAGGCTTTTAACCTTAATTATTCGGTAAATTACGAATAAGATATCTTGACTTTATACAAATAATTGCTAAAAAAATTAATGAACAATTATCATTACTTAATAACTGAAGTATTCAATAAAAATAGCATTATTTTTAGGAATTGGTATTAAACCAGTAAAGAAAAATATAAATTTAGATACCGATAAGGTAATTTTTAAAGTTACTGAATAACTAGCATTTTTTAGTAGTACTAAACAAGTAATGATTTTTATAGTCTACCTTCTTATAATTAAAGGAATGTAGCAACTAATATCCTTAAATCTTTAGGACTACCCATTTTTTAGCCTTTGATTTGACTGTAACTATATTTCAACCAACCTCACCAGGCTCAATAATACGTTGAAATAAATAACCAGTACCCCGCGCAGTTAAAATCAATTCTGGATTACTTGGATCTTCTTCTAACTTAGCCCTCAGTCGAGAAATATGAACATCCACTACCCGCGTATCTACATGGCGCTCCGGAGTATAACCCCAAACTTCCTGCAAAATCTCAGACCGAGAAAAAGGTTCTCCAGAACGACTTACCAACAACTCCAACAAACTAAACTCCATACCAGTAAGTCTAATTCGTTCATCTCCTTTGTAAACTTGACGCTTATTCGTATCAATTCTAATAGTGCTGACCTGAATAACACCAGAACTAGGAATGCCAGAAGCACCATTTTTATCAACTCGACGTAATACAGAACGAATTCTTGCTTCTAATTCTTTTGGAGAAAAAGGCTTAACAACATAGTCATCAGCACCTAACTCTAAACCTGTAATTCGATCTGCAACATCTCCCAAAGCAGTTAGCATAATTATGGGAATATCAGATTCTTTTCGCAACTCCTGACATACACCATAACCATCTAATTTTGGCATCATCACATCTAATACTACCAGATCGGGTTCCGCATTGTGAAAAGTTACTAAAGCTTCCTCTCCATCAGCAGCGGTGACAACATCATAACCAATCATTGACAGCCGAGTTTCTAAAATACGACGGATACTTGCCTCATCATCAACAACCAATATTTTTTCTTTATGATTTTCCACTTTTCCTAACACTCCTTCATTTAGATTTATAATTATATTAATTTTTTTAACTCTATCATCAAAATAACAATAGAAATTACCATTATGTATTACTCCTTAGCTTAGGATGAGTGAAACTTTAGGCTTTTTTATATTTGCGAGTGAATATTAAATTATTTTAAGAAATGCCAAAACAGAAAATAAAGTATGTTTGTGGAGAATGTGGATATGAGTCTACCCAATTTTTGGGCAAATGTCCTAGCTGTAATACTTGGAATTCTTTTACAGAAGAGATAGAAAAATCAACTACTGCTGCTCTACAAAGATTGGGACTGACTGATATTGGGGGCAGTCAAGCATCTGAATCAGATAAGTCTTCTGGTCAACCAAGGGCATCTTTTCTATTATCCCAGATTTCTGACCAAAGTTTGTCCAGAATGCCTTCTGGGTTTGAAGAGTTAGACCGAGTGCTTGGTGGTGGAATTGTTCCTGGTTCCTTGGTTTTGATTGGTGGAGAACCTGGTATTGGTAAATCTACCCTTTTGTTACAGGTGGCGAATCAGTTGTCTAGTAGATGTCGGGTTTTGTATGTATCAGCGGAAGAGTCTGGACAACAGGTTAAATTACGTTCGCAACGTTTAATTGTTAATCTCAATGAAGTAGAGCAAGAGGATAAGGATAATGTTTCAAATGTTGAGATGGATGAAGATTTATCCTCAAATGAAAATCAAGAAAGTAATAGCAATTCTGAAACTATAAAAGATTCCACTACAGATTCTCACGAAAATTTATTTTTATTGCCAGAAACAGATTTAGAAGTAATTTTGAGAGAGTTGGAATCTCTCAAACCATATTTAGCAGTAATTGACAGTATTCAGACAATTTATTTTGCTTCGCTGACCTCCGCTCCTGGTTCAGTTGCTCAGGTGAGGGAATGTACTTCCGCATTAATGCAAGTAGCAAAGCGGGAAAATATTACTTTATTAATAGTCGGTCATGTCACTAAAGATGGTGCTTTAGCAGGTCCCCGTGTTTTAGAACATTTAGTAGATACGGTTTTGTATTTTGAGGGCGATCGCTTTGCCTCCCACCGTCTGTTGCGCTCTATGAAAAATCGTTTCGGCGCTACTCACGAAATTGGAGTATTTGAAATGGTGGCGAATGGTTTAAAAGAGATATTGAATCCCTCAGAGTTATTTTTAGGAAGTAGGGATGAGTATTCTTCAGGAACTTCTACAGTTGTATCGATGGAAGGTACTCGCCCAATAGTTGTAGAGATTCAAGCTTTAGTAAGTCCAGCGAGTCATGGTGCGCCTCGACGTTCTACTACTGGAATTGATAGTGGTAGGTTGCAACAGATTTTGGCAGTGTTGGAAAAACGGGTAGGTATTCCTTTATCAAAGTTGGATACCTATGTGGCGACAGTGGGTGGGTTGAGTGTAGAAGAACCTGCCGCAGACCTGGGAGTTGCTATTGCAGTAGTGGCTAGTTTTCGCGATCGGGTAGTTGACCCCAGGATTATTTTGCTGGGAGAGGTTGGTTTAGGTGGCCAAGTACGACCTGTATCTCAGTTGGAATTAAGGTTAAGAGAAGCTGCAAAATTAGGTTTTAAGAGGGCAATTATTCCGAAAGGTCAACAAACGCCGGATTTAGGTATGCATATTTTACCTATTGCTAAGGTGATTGATGCGATTATTGCTGCGATTCCAGCGCAACCTCTAACTATGGAGAATTGAGGATTTTGTTGTTAAAAGGAAGAAGGAAGAAGAAAGAAGGAGTAAATAGGGTTTGCTGATTAACTATCAAAGTATTGACTGATAAAGGTTTTAGGCTTATGAGATTCCCAAAAAGTGCCCTTGTTTTAGTCTAAAACGTTCAAAAAGTTAGCATTTTGGGCAAATCAAGGACAGAAAAATTGAGGGACAATTCTTACTTTTACCTCCTCTAAATTCCCCGTTTCTTCTGACTCGGTCCTCGGTCCTTTTCCTCTAACCAGGTAGCAGCTACTCCTTACAGCTCTTTAACCAATCAGGATCGAAGAAAAATCGTTGAAGCTAGCTATCAATTCAGAGATGCACTACTTGAGGCTCGTGCTGCTCTTAACCTTTCTTAAATGTATGGTTGTAGGGAGGATTTAAATGAAAAAATGGGTTTAAAACCTCCCCCTATAAGGAGAACA
>NZ_JAAHGK010000481.1:0-5115 GCF_010672505.1 Okeania sp. SIO2B9
TCTTTCACCTCAACTCTTACAAGTGGAAGAGGATGGAAGCTATGAAGCCGTTGCTCTACGAGATGCTTTCTTTCAACCTAGCAAAATTATGGAGGATGGAGTTGATTCTTTATTGAAAGGGTTAGAATCCCAACAAGCTCAAGCAGTTGATAATTTCCTGATTGATGATGTTCGTAACTTCTTGTTTGGTCCTCCTGGGGCTGGTGGTTTTGACTTAGCCTCTCTCAATATTCAACGGGGACGGGAGAATGGTGTAGCTGATATTAATACAGTTCGTAATGCTATCGGTTTATCCTCTTATACAGACTTTGATGAATTAACAGGAGGAAACAGCGAGCTTGCTGCTAAGTTTGCATCGGTGTATGATTCTATTGATGATGTGGATCTCTGGATTGGTGGATTAGCCGAACAGGATATTAATGGTGGAGTGGTTGGTGAGACAATCAGTGCCATCATCATCAAGCAATTCACTAATTTACGGGATGGCGATCGCTTTTATGTTAAAAATGATCCGTATCTCAAGGAACTTGAAGGCATTATCGATAAGAATCTTGATAACGTTAGTCTCGCCGATATTATCGAAGATAACTCTGATGTTAAAATTGTGGCCAGTGCCTTTACAGTCAATAACCCCATAGTTGTTTAAATCCTGGATACAATCTTGATTTGATCTGATTGGTATAATACCAAGTGTGATCAATGTTTACTACAAATAGCTAGGGGATTTTTAGGAGTCATATAGAGTCAGGTTATATAATTACTTCAATCTCCCCTACTCCCTACTCCCTACTCCCTGCTATAAATATTTATTTTCTTGACAATGCTTTAATAAAAAGCTATACTAGATTGAATAACAAAATCCATCGTTCATCTTCCCCACAGTGTAGATTGGCTGATTAACCAAGAGCTTGAGGAAGACGGAAGTAGGGGCTAGAAATATTAGCTAAAAAGAAAAACTTACTTAAATACCTATCTTCAACAAGGTTCTAGATAAAGCTTCAATCTTGCATGGGTTACTTTTAGTAAGTTCAGCAAAATCATCTATCCCGAAGGAACGTACTACTATTATTTGAGGTAGTTGTAATGATTTCGACTTCATTGATGAGTCTCATCATTTGTTTCTTTGCCGTTTATGTTTATGTCAATACTACTGAAGAGATTGTCAAAATAGTCACAGCAGGGATAGCATTACTTTGTCTATTTTTGAGTATTATTTTTGCTCCTTGGACAATTGTTTTAATTTTGGTTATATCCTTAGTGTGTTTTCAATTTCCATTGTTGAAATATTAAGGAAGAATACGGCGTTGCACAATCAGGGATGATAAAATCCGAAAGTAGATATTTTTGGATAATTCTTTCCTCAATATATGTACAGTTTAAAATCTATTATCATTCTTTAATGTGCAACCCCAAGAATACTATGTAGCATCCTAATTTCAATTTCATCAAATACAAAAAAAATAAATCCACTTCTTGTTTGAGGTGGACTTTTTTTGATTTCAGCCAGCAACAGCTTGAGAAGTTTTGTATTTGTTACACTAAAGGCACAATTTACAGCACTTTTGAGGATGGTGAGGTACAGTAACAGCAATGAGTGAACCAATTTCTCATATCAGTTAAAGTCACTTGCTCAATTGCTTCCATTAATTAATGCTATTTCGAGCATCATCTCTAGTACGAGCCGCAACCCCTCGCAAATATTCTTTAATTTTTGACCAACAATTTTCAATTGGGTTAAATTCAGGAGAATATGGAGAAAGATATAGCACTTTTATTCGGAGCTTCTTCAATTATATTTCTGATTTCCTCAACTTGATGAGCTGGTAAATTGTCCATTACCAAATATGCACCTGGCCATAAATTAGGTAATAAAACTTGTTCAATAAAAACTTGAAAAACATTTTCACCGAGAAATTGTGGGTATGCGCCTCCCCTTTTCAGGGGAAAAAAGAAAAAATTTTTCATGATTAGTCAATCCTCTTGTTTTCAAGGAGAGGTAATTATTAATTATTAATTCTTGAATTGTACCACTATCAATGGTCATAATCCCAGAAAAACCAGACAAAGAAATTGCACCAATTAATGTTAAGTTTGTTCCTCTTTCATCGGGACGAGTATCATCAACTTTATTTCCTTTGGCAGAACGGCCATAGGTTCTAGTCATGGCTAAATTTATAGCAGTTTCATCTAAAAAAACTAGGTTTTTTGCCTGGATATCTAGAACGTTTTCCCAATAATCAAGCCTTTTTTCCAGATTTTTTGTGGTTCCTGCTTGAGCTGTGCGAAAAGTTTTTTTTCGCGTCAAGTTGAATTTTTGAAGTTCAACACACAGAGTAGAGCTACTTACTGAGAAATTGTGGGTATGCGCTTCCCCTTTTCAGGGGATAATAAATAAAAATTTTCATGATTAGTCAATCCTCTTGTTTTCAAGGAGAGGTAATAATTAATAATTAATTATTAATTGTTGAACATAGTCTCCATCAATTCACACAATTTCTGGTTGGTCTCCTCTAGACAAACATTGATCTATTAGAGACATTGTTAAGTCTGGTTTCTTGACAAATTCTGGGTCTTTTTTTCCTTTGGGAAAAGAATCAGCTTTCTGATACAAAGCTATATCTCAAGGCAGACTTTTAACTCGATCATCAAGATTAGTTGTAACTACGACTACACCATTATCTGTTTTTCCTATTTCTCCTAATATATTGTCACCCTACTCCTGCAGTTAAATTACCACTTCTTGCTCCGTCTTTACGCCGAGGAAACCTCGGTGCAGGCGGTGCGCTTTTTCTGTGGCCTGAATCGTCTATAATTAAAGCAAATAAACCAGAAGGTTTTGTTTGACGACATTCCCACATCACTTGAAGACAAAGCTGATTCACAGCATCTACGGACCAATTTGCTCGAACTAAAAAATGCCGTAATTTGTGGTAGGTGTGACCTACAGACCATGTTGGCAATTTGAGACAAGTTTTTTCTGTGGCTTTCTCCTAATCATCCTCCTATATACTCTCGGTTACCCGATTTTTTGAGCTTTTGTCTTAAATACATTGTTAAAGCGATTTGCTTACGCAACGCTACCGCGAACGCACCATCGATGCAAACAAGGGGGCATGGCCACTGAAGTTGTTTCTTTCATCGGACTTTCCCCAGGGAGTAATTAACGTCAAATACTTGTCAGGTATATATTATCACCTTTTTTTTACCTTTTTTTCACTAAAGTCCCGTTAATTAGAAACCAACATTCGGCACTTTATTTCAAAGTATACAAAGATTATGTTTTAGTAAAAATCGGAGCTGGTAACAGAGATTTAGGGTAAAAAGTACGCAAAATTAATTACAAATTTTGCAAAACTTAATTTATGGTGATAGAACCCATTTGAGATCTATATTAAAAATAGAGAAGGAGATGGGGAGATGGGGAGATGAGAGTATTTTTCTACCTGCAAGGGAAGCTACCAGGTTTGCTATTGGACGACGCGGGGTCTCATCCGCTTTTTCCCCATTCTCGTTCCTGAATTTCCACAACTTCCTCAGGCTGAGGACGGAAGCCAAAAGCGCATACCGCGTCCAAAGATACGCTCAGGGGTTCTATAAGAATTACATAGAATCGGAGTAGGTAAAAATTTTTTTTGAGTACTTATCTTTATTTGCTTTTATTTGATTTTATTTGCCTTTAAATCAAAAATATCATGTCCGCTTGAATAACTTATACTTTGGTTAAAGGAAGGCAGAGGGCAGCTATGCTTAAGGGTTTCTTTCAATTGAAACTTAATTCTGTAGAACCCCTGAGTGGTATCTTTTTAGGAATTGGTGATCATGAGTAGCGATGGCCAATTATCATAACCAACAGCTGAGTAAATGCCAGCCTTCAAGTAGTTTCACAGATCAAGAATGGGTTCTGATTGAACCATTGTTGCCAAAAAAAAAAAGAAAACTTGTCCCATGATCGGGGAGCAAAAGACAAATATTGGATGGTGTATTCTATCAACTTAAAAATGGTTGTAATTGGTCTGATTTACTCAAAGATTTACCTCTTTATTCCACAGTTTTTTGGCAGCTACATTCAGTGGCGCTCTCAAGGAGTAATTGAGAAGATTAGAGATGTTTTACAGCCTCAAGTACGTCAACAAGTAAAAAAAAAGCCAAATGGACAACTTTAATCATCATTGATTCACAAGCGGTGAAAAATACTTGCAATGCTAGTGTAGAGTTCAAAGGATTCTGTTTTGACAAGGGCACTAACGGAAATAAGAGCCATTTAGCGGTTGATAGTCTGGACTTTCCCTTTTTTACCCATTGTACATGCATCGTCAGTTTCTGATGATGTGGGATGAATAGAAATGTGATCAGACAACATCGACTAGTTTAAATCCAAACCAGTCAACATTCCTAAAACTACTATATTACTTGATAATGGATACCACCCCGAAAAGATAATAGAGGAGTTAAAGAAAATTTATCCGGCAATTATGTATGACCAAGATTCGGCTTAAGCTATCACCAAAGCCATCAAAGTTAGAGAAAGAGAATCTTGGAAAAAAAGGATTTGTGCCAGTTAAAGCATTCCGGGGTCATAGAAAGAACCAACTCATGGATGGAAAGATGTAAAAGCTTGACCAAAAACTTTGTTTGCGCAGCATTCCGCAGGAAAAGGACTCTTAACAATGCTACAGCTAAGATTAATTTGTGCTTTATTCGACTGATGCTGAAGAGGTTGACGATCGCATAGATACCACTCAGGGGTTCTATATACGCTCCAATGCTACCAGACATAATATCATACCTTGATTCAGCAACGCCGTAATCATTTATTCCCAATTTTTAGGATATACCTAATATAAATACTTAATTATTCTCCTTTTTATCATACTATTTTTTCTATTACACAAGCTAGGCTGGGAATGTCGAAAATTATGACTAGAATAGACGAAAAATAAATGGATAACAATAAGGTTTATTAGGATTATTTATCACATTGAGAATGGCAATAATTGGCATGACAAAACTAATAATTGCTAACAAAACTAATAAAGGAATACCAATAAGCAACCAGATCAATATACCGAATATAATAGCGTAAATATAAATGTTAATATGAAAATTCAAAGATTC
>NZ_JAAHGK010000482.1:0-5103 GCF_010672505.1 Okeania sp. SIO2B9
TGTCATTTCAGTTATAGCGCTACGCGCTAGGGAACAGGGAACAGGGGACTTTTAAAGGCTTTTCCTACGGAATGCTGCGCAAACGGGATTTAGAAATGTCCTAACCTTACAGCAGTTTTCATCAGCACGACTTACGCAAAGCAACCAAGAAACCGGGTTTATGATCATGGTATTGTGGTTCAAACCACTAAATTTCCTTGATAAACCCGGTTTATTAACGCACTCTAAAAGTTTTACTACTTAATCGCAGGCGCACGCATCAACAATTCAGACTCACTCTTCAATGCCACTTCCCCAGATTCTATCAACGTTGGTACAGCATCTCGCAACCGCGCTGTCAACTGTACTGTCGTCGCATCATAAATCTGAGTCACAATCTTGGGATACAAACCAATACCAATAATTGGCACCAACAAACAACCGATAATAAATACCTCACGGGGTTCCGCATCCTTGAGAACTTCATGCTCTACCAACTCCTTATTCTCAGGACCGTACAAAATCTCCCGCAACATTGACAACAGATAAATTGGAGTCAATATCACTCCCACTGCCGCCAAGAAAATTACCAATACCTTGAAAGTTGGATTATAAGCATCACTGGTAGCAAAACCAATAAATATCATCACCTCTGCCACAAACCCACTCATTCCAGGTAATGCTAAAGATGCCATGGAACAAGTCGTCCACATGGCGAACACTTTCTTCATCTTTTGACCGACACCACCCATTTCATCCAATATTAAAGTATGGGTACGGTCATAAGTAGCTCCTACTAAAAAGAATAAACTCGCCCCAATTAAACCGTGGGAAATCATTTGCAGTACAGCTCCGCTCATACCAATATTGGTAAATGAAGCCATACCAATCAACACAAAACCCATGTGAGAAATTGAGGAATAAGCAATTTTCCGTTTCAAGTTTCGTTGAGCAAAAGAAGTCAAAGCGGCATAGACAATATTGACAACCCCCAAAATTACCAATATAGGAGCAAACACCGCGTGAGCATCAGGTAACATTCCTGCATTCATCCGCAACAGAGCGTAACCACCCATTTTCAACAGAATTCCTGCTAGCAACATATGAGCAGGTGCAGTTGCTTCCCCGTGAGCATCAGGCAACCAGGTATGTAATGGAAAAATTGGCAATTTCACAGCATAGGCAATCAAAAACGCTCCATATAATAAGAGTTGCAAATTCAGAGCATAATCTTTCGCAGCAACCGCCCTCATATCAAAAGTAACAGTATCGCCATAAAATGCCATTGTTAACGCTGCTATCAAAATAAATAGCGAACCACCTGCGGTATAAAGAATAAACTTAGTTGCTGCATACAACCGTTTTTTACCACCCCAGATAGAGAGAATTAGGTAAACTGGTACTAACTCTAATTCCCAAACCAGGAAAAATAGCAACATATCCTGCACAGCAAACACAGCTATCTGACCGCCGTACATTAACAACATCAAGAAATAAAATAGCTTTGGCTTAAAAGTTACAGGCCACGCTGCCATAATTGCCAGAGTTGTGATGAAGCCAGTCAGGATAATTAGTGGCATGGATAAACCATCAGCTCCCACTGACCAATTTAAGTCTAATTGCGACACCCAAGCATAACTTTCTACCAGTTGGAGGTCTGGGTTACTCGTGTCATATCCAGTACAGAAGGCAGTAGTGATAATAGTAAAATCAATTAATCCAACAATTAGGGCGTACCACCGTACTGTTTTGCCGTCTTTATCCGGAATAATCGGAATTAGCAACGATGCAACTACTGGAAATAGGATGATTATAGTTAACCAAGGAAAATTAGCCATAAATATCAAATCTCACTTTTAAAATGTTTGAAGAAGGAAGAAGTAAGAAGGAAGAAGGAAGAAGAAAAAATACTACTCGCAATTCTTAATTTTCTGTTCCCTGTTCCTTCAGGGCTGTTTCATTCTAAATTTTTGCGTTTCTCTCAAAGCCTGACGGGGAGACAGTTATGGGCATTTCTACTTCTTTGGGTGGAAAGCCAACTTTTAATCGTAAATTAAAAGCCTCCATCCCCGCTTCTCCGTGTCTATCGAGGGTGAAACAGCACTGCCTGTTCCCTGTTCCCTCTAAACTCCAGAGAAAACAACCAAACCCAACACCGCTACAAATACAATGAGGGCATAAAACTGAGCGCGACCATTTTCTAAATATTTCAAACCTTCTCCAGTCAGAAGTGTAATAAAACCTGTTAAATTAACAGCTCCATCAACTACTTTGTAGTCTACTTCCAAAACTTGACGTGCTAGACGACGACTACCTTTAACAAATAGAAAGTCATTGAGGTCGTCTAGATACCACTTGTTGAGAGAGAAATTGTAAAGAGGTTTGATTTTTTCAGCGATCGCACTAGGGTCAATTTTACGACTCAAGTACATCAGTGAAGCAAAAGTAATGCCAATTAAAGCGATACCAACAGAGTTACCTGCCATAATCAAAAATTCAGTCAGGTCAAACTCAGCTAATTCCTCTAGCACCTCTGCCAAAGATTCTCCTGGTGCATAAATAAACTGCTCAAAATAATTAGCAAAAGGCGTTCCTAACAAACCAATAATCATTGAAGGAATCGCTAAAACCATCAATGGTAAAGTCATGCTAATAGGAGACTCATGGGGAGAGTCACTATGATGACCGTGGTCGTGGTCGTGGTCATGGTCATCATGGCCGTGTTCTAATTCTTTCGGGTCCATGGCACCAGGTCCGAAAGCTACTGCTGGGGTCATCTCAACCTTGTCACCTGTAGAGTTTGCAGCCATTAATTGCTGTTTAATCTGCTCATCATTACCCCGGAACTCTCCCTCAAAAGTGGAGAAATACATCCGGAACATATAAAAAGCAGTCATTCCAGCAGTTGCCCAACCGATCAACCATAAAGCGGGGTTTGCTCCAAAAGCACTACCCAGAATTTCATCCTTTGACCAAAAACCAGCAAAAGGAGGGATACCACAAATTGCCAGAGTACCAATTAAAAAGCAAGCAGAGGTAACAGGCATATATTTCCGCAGTCCACCCATTAACCGCATATCTTGCGCCAAAACTGGGTTATGACCGACAACAGCTTCCATACCATGAATAACTGAACCGGAACACAAAAACAACATGGCTTTGAAATAAGCGTGGGTCATTAGGTGAAATAGTCCGGCGCTATAAGCTCCCACACCCATTGCCATGACCATATATCCCAATTGGGAAATAGTGGAATAGGCAAGACCTTTTTTAATGTCATTTTGAGTAATGGCGATCGTTGCTCCTAGAAAAGCCGTGAAAGCTCCTGTCCAAGCAATAATGTTCATTACTATTGGCAGATGTTCAAATACTGGATACATCCGCGCAACTAGGAAAACTCCAGCAGCTACCATTGTCGCAGCATGGATTAAAGCAGAAATTGGTGTAGGACCTTCCATGGCATCTGGTAGCCAGACGTGCAATGGGAATTGAGCCGACTTGGCCGCAGGTCCTAAAAAGACTAAAACACCAAACAGAGTAGCTAAACCAGCACTCAGAGCGCCTGTTTCTACCAGTTGTTCTAGGCGAACGCCCATTACCTCAAATTCAAAGCTACCAGTCGCCCAGTAAATTCCGAGCATCCCTAGTAGCAGACCAAAGTCACCGACGCGGTTGGTAACGAAAGCTTTTTGACAAGCATCTGCTGCTGCTTTCCGGTCGTACCAGAAACCTATTAGTAGGTAGGAAGATACACCCACGAGTTCCCAAAAGATATAGACCTGGACCAGGTTTGGAGAGACCACTAGACCTAACATTGAGGAGCTAAATAAGCTCAGATAGGCATAAAAGCGTACATAACCTGCGTCGTGAGCCATGTAACCATCTGTATAGACCATTACCAAAAAGGCAACAGTAGTTACAATGACTAACATTAGGGCAGTCAGATGGTCGATGGTATAGCCCATACTGAGTTTAAAGTCACCTGCTGCTGCCCACTCAAACATTTGAGTATAGGTTTCATGGCCATTAATTTGACTCCAGAGGATGCCAAAGGAGAGAACCATTGCAGTTCCTAACAGGGAGACAATGAATATTGCAGATCCCCGTCGCAAATTACTTGTGGCTTGACTATAGGATATTAGTCCCAGGCCGACTACCATTGCTCCAAGTAGGGGCAATAGTGGAATCAGCCAGGCATATTGATAAAGTGCTTCCATAGTTTATGGTTACTTTATAATTCTTAATTAAGTAGACAAAACTAATAAGCATTCTTACACAGACTTTCCTGGGATCAAAACTAAAGATCAATTTTTTTAATGGTTATCCAGGTATAAAAGTCAAAAGTCAAAATTAAATAGTCAAAAGGTTATATACTGTAGAGTTAAATTTTGGAAATCTTTTAAATAGCACTTTTTTTGAGGAAAGTCAAAAAAACTGACCATGAATTTGATTTTGATGAATATTCACACAATTTCCTCATTCAAGACTTTAATTAGTAGTCTATACAAAGTGGAAATTTTAATTTTTTTTTCAGTATAATTGCTTAAGCCATTCTACCTGTGAAAGCTAGTGTTTAATTGTGAAGTTCTCTCCCGTTAAATCAAAGATTATAACGGGAGCTTCTCAAACAAAGAAGTTTCTTGCGAGTGCTGGCGCAACGCTACGCGAACACAGGCTGATTAATCTCATAGCTTCCACAAGCATACAAGATGATACCCACCTCGTTTAACGCTTTATTTAATATGTTAATTGCTGCATTCTCGTCCCGATCCAAAACTGTTTGACATTTAGGGCAAGAATGAGTTCTAACTGATAAAGTTTTAGGTACTTTTTGGCCACAATTACTGCAATGAGTGTGATGTATTGTGAGGGTTAACTTTTATTACATGAACACCGCGAACTGCCGCTACTGCATTCAATTTTTCAATAAAAGTACCCCAGGCTACATCATAAATTGATTTTGATAGTTTAGTATTTTTAGCTAAACCTTTAATATTCAGGTCTTCTACAGCAATTAAATCATATTCTTTAACTAATTTATGAGCAGTTTTGTAATGGAAATCTTCTCTTTGTCTAGCAATATGTTGATGTAATCTAGCTATTCTATTTTGTGCTACCCTCCAG
>NZ_JAAHGK010000483.1:0-5101 GCF_010672505.1 Okeania sp. SIO2B9
TTTCAGAGTATTTTGAATACTTAACTCCAGAGTACCGACTATCTTTTTTTGAAAAATTAAATCAACTCAGAAGTGAGATATTTTTGAGCGCTCCAGACTAGATATCTATAACGTTATAGTTTTGAAAATATATATTCAGAGTATTTTGAATACTGAATATAATGTATTTTGAATACAGAGCTTTAACTATGGACTACTAGCTACTTACTACAACAAAATTTTTTATACTCCTAAAAATATGATTTCTAAAGATACTCTATTTGCTCTTTCTCTATTTCCTTATTTAGGCTTTCTTTGGTTTCTCACTCGTTCAGGCAAAACACCCCGTTTAGCCTTAATTGGATTTTATGGCACTTTAGTATTTGTAGGCGTAACTATTCCCGCTGGAATTTATGCTAAACAAGTTTATAGTGAAGCCTTAGCAAATATTGATTGGTTACATGGTAGTGCAGAAGTATTTCTAACACTATCTAATATTTTGCTAGTGCTAGGTTTTAGGGAAGCTGTTTTAAAGAAGGAAGAGGAAATAAGGAAGAAGGAAGAAGGGAAAACTGATTTTTAAAGAAGGAAGAAGAAAGAAGGAAGAAAGAAGAAAAAAAACTCAAATCTTACTTTTTTTGTAAATAGGTTTGGAGGCAATGGGCAAATGAATCTCTTCTTACTTTTACAAATAATTACCAAATTGTTTGTCTATAGTTATTCAGGATTAATTTTAATTTACTTGATACTCCGACTAATATTATGGGATAAATTCTGGCTAATAGCTTTAATTGGAAATTTTATCCCTTTGATTTTTTTCCCAATATTAATTCTGCCACTCCCGGCATTTTTAATTATCAAAAAACGTTGGTTTTTGATAGTTTCATCTATTGCTTGTCTGCTGCTTATTGGTTGGTTACATACACAATATTTTTCTCCTCAAACTATTTCCGCAGCAAATACTCAACCTCTGAAAATTTTCTCCTTAAATAATAGTTGGCATAAGACTGAAACCGAAACTCTAGTAGAAATAATAAAACGAGAAAAACCAGATATCGTATTTTTACAAGAAATTACCAGAAATCATATTACAAAATCCTTTCCTAAATTAAAAGCTGAATATCCTTATCAAACCTCAGATGATATTAAAGGTTATAGAGCAGCAATTCTCAGCAGATATCCTATAGAATTTCAGGAAAATCTACACTTAGCAAGTCATTCAGAAGTTCAACAACGCGCTCTTATTAAAATTAAGCAACAGCTAATAGTTGTCTACAATATTCAAACAATTTCTCCTTGGATTCGACTTCGGAAAATTTTACCTTTTTTGACAATTCCAGTTTATGAATTTGATGAGCGATCGCTAGAAATTCAAGACTTAATAGAACGACTAAAAAAAGAAAGTTTGCCAGTTATTGTGGCGGGTGATTTTAATATGAGCGAACAATCTCAGGACTACTATTATTTAACACAAGTATTAAATGATTCTTTTCGAGTATCAGGAATGGGTTTTGGTTTAACTTGGCCTGCGGGTTGGCGTCTGGATTTTTTAATTCCCAATTCTACCTGGAAATTAGATTATCCTCTGTTTAGAATTGACTATATTTGGTATTCAAATCATTGGGTTTCTATGTCTGCTGAAGTTTTGCCAACTACAGGTTCAGATCATTTACCTTTAGTAGCGGAATTGGTTTTAAGTAAATAGTGAAATTATTATGCTTTTTAATGCCTATTAATCCTCCAAAAAGTAGCTTTCGGGGAAATGTTCGGTAATCATCATCACGTTCACCTCTTTTGCGGGGTAATACCCACCCTGTTGAAGTACGAAGGCTGCTCCAGCAATTCTTGGCGACACGAGATATTTCTAGCGCAACGTCCGAACCTGACTCACCTCCACCTACCACCAATACATTTTTGCCTACAAAGTTATTCGCATTGCGATATTCTTGGGAATGAGAAAACTCCACTTCAGTTAAAGAGTCTTTCCACTTGGGATATTTTGGGATACTGTTGTTACCCATCGCCAAAGCTACTCGTTTCGATCGCAAAGTTTCTCCAGATGCCAGTTTGACTTGCCATCCTTCATCCTCTCGATTAGTCATTTCAACAACCTTGGAATTGAACCGAATTTTGTCAAAAACGCCAAAATGTTTCGCATATCTTTTCCAATAGTCAAGCGCTTCCTGCTTCGTCCAGAATCGGTGCTGTTGTCCATCACCCATCCAAAAGTCGGAAAACATACTATAGGTGCAAGAGGAAGTTAGCACTAAATTGTCGTATGTGTTGGCAAAAACGCCTCCCAAATTTTCTGTTTGCTCCAAGCAAACAACCTCATTGACGCCTTGCTCAAGTAATTCTTTAGTAGTTACCAGACCACCAGGGCCTGCTCCAATTACAATGCAATCTAACATTATGTAATGCTCCCTAATATTTTGTGCTTGTTTTGAAAAGTAGGTTCTCGTGAAAGCAGGAATAACTTTTTTATTTGATTCTTTATATTTTTTTTATAACTTATTAGTCTAAAAAATGCTGAGGGCTACTTCTTCATATGCAACAGGACTTACGCAACTGCACTAATTGTAGTGGTAATGTCTGGCATAATGACCACACATACACCATATATGGCGGTAATGCCTAAGTCCTGTGCAATTTACAATATTCATTTGGATACACCTGGCAACCATAAACCCTCTCAAAAAGCTCCCAGAATGTGCCCCTAGGTCTGGAGAACGTAGCTTAATACAGGTTTATCTGGCTCGTCCCATAAATCCCCACACATTTTTTGGGACATGAATTTAGATCGGCAACCGCAATTTGTATACCACATTACGCACATCAAGTTGACGCAATAAAAGAAAAAATCTCACCATCCACCTCCGGGAGCTTCAGCAAATAAAACAGACTATTGCTATATACGCAGTAAAAGGAAAAATTTCATCATCCAGCTCCGGAAGCTTCAGTAAATGAAACTACTATTGCTATATACGCAGTAAAAGGAAAAATTTCATCATCCAGCTCCGGAAGCTTCAGTAAATGAAACAGACTATTGCTCTATACGCAATAGAAGGAAAAATTTCATCATCCAGCTCCGGGAGCTTCAGTAAATGAAACAGACTATTGCTCTATACGCAGTAAAAGGAAAAATTTTTACCCTCCAGCTCCGGGAGCTTCAGCAAATGAAACCACTATTGCTCTATACGCAGTAAAAGGAAAAATTTTTACCCTCCAGCTCCGGGAGCTTCAGCAAATGAAACCACTATTGCTCTATCCGCAATAAAAGGAAAAATTCCATCCTCCACCCTCCGAGAGCTTCAGCAAATGAAACCACTATTGCTCTATACGCAGTAAAAGGAAAAATTTTTACCCTCCAGCTCCGGGAGCTTCAGCAAATAAAACCACTATTGCTCTATCCGCAATAAAAGAGAAAATCTTATCCTCCAGCACCAGGAGCTTAAGTAAATGAAACCACTATTGCTCTATCCGCAATAAAAGGAAAAATTCCATCCTCCACCCTCCGAGAGCTCCAGCAAATGAAACTACTATTGCTCTATCCGCAATAAAAGGAAAAATTTCATAATTAAAAAATTCTAACTTTTGACTTTTGACTTTTGACTTTTGACTTCCATACCAAACCCTACCGCCTCAATAGCCGCCTCCAGAGCGATCGCCACATGAGTCCAATGAGTCCCCCCCTGACAAAACACCACATAAGGTTCCCTCAAAGGACCATCTGCCGAAAATTCTGAAGTCGCCCCATCAATAAAAGTGCCACCTGCCATAACCAACTGACTTTCATACCCAGGCATCGGTGCCGGTACCGGATCTAAATAAGACCCCACAGGCGAATATTGCTGAATAGCTCGACAAAAAGAAATTAACTTCTCCGGGGAACCCAACCTTATCCCCTGAATAACATCCCGTCGTTTTTCAAAAGGAAGAGGATTAACAGGATAACCCAACTTATCAAAAACATAAGCCGTCAAATGATTACCCTTCATCGCCTCCCCCACCATTTGAGGCGCCAAAAATAAACCTTGAAACAACAACCTATTCTGCTCAAAAGTTGCCCCACCACTACTACCAATACCAGGAGCAGTTAACCGACAAGCAGCAGCTTCCACCAAATCTCCCCTACCTGCCACATAACCACCTGCCGGAACTATAGTACCACCAGGATTTTTAATCAAAGACCCCGCCACCAAATCAGCTCCCACCACAAGAGGTTCCCGGTCCTCAATAAACTCCCCATAACAGTTGTCCACAAAACAAACTGTCCGAGGATTTTGTTCCTTAACTATCTTGACAATTTTCTCAATATCTGCAATAGACAAACTAGCTCGCCAAGAATAACCACAAGAACGTTGAATCAAAGCCAGACGAGTTTTCTCAGTAATAGCAGACTCCAACCCTCGCCAATCTATTGCACCAGTATTAGTTAACGGCAACTCCCGATAACTAACGCCAAAATCTTTCAGAGAACCTTGACCTTCCTCCCTCAGACCAATAACCTCCTCCAAAGTATCGTAAGGAGAACCCACCACAGACAACATTTCATCCCCTGGCCTAAGAGTGCCAAACAAAGCACAGGCGATCGCATGAGTTCCAGAAACAAATTGGACTCTTACCGCTGCTGCCTCAGCCCCCATCACCTGAGCAAAAACCTTGTCCAAAGTTTCCCGCCCTAAATCGTCATGGCCATAACCAGTAACTCCTGCAAAATGATGGACACCTACCCGATGTTCGCGAAAAGCATCTAGAACTCGTCTGAGATTTTGCTTGACTAAGCTATCAATATCGGAAAATATGGGAAATAGGTCCTGTTCTGCTGTTTGTAGATAAGTAGTGCTATTCATATTTAATTTGTTGTATTTGTGGTATGCTATACAAAGTGTAAATTTTTGTTAATAATCAAATTCACCATAAAATCTAAAATTCCTTTGTCAACAAAGAATTAATTTAGATATGCAGGCTGTGCTTTTGTTTGAAAAAAGTTTCATCAAAAAGCCATAACAAATTTGAAGTCAAAAAACTCAATAAACAAAGCAGTATTTTGCTTGATTTTCAAGATAGTAATTGACTTTTTTTATTAATCAAATTTTCAGATTCAATCACCAAAACTTAA
>NZ_JAAHGK010000484.1:0-5100 GCF_010672505.1 Okeania sp. SIO2B9
GTTCAGGACAAAGAAGTAGATATTCAGTCTACTTCTTTGTCCTGAACTTCTAAAAAATTCTGACAGCGAGTAGTAAATTGACAAGAATGACAATGTTCAATCTTCTGAACTTGAGGAAATTCTTCACCCTTTTCCTGATAATTTTTTAACCAATCATTTAATCGATATAATATTTGCTTTAAATCTCGCTCAGTTTTTTTGTGTGCCTGTTGATTATAAGAAAATTTTAGTTTAGCAGGTAACTTTTGACTTTTTGGTTCGATAAACCAATAGGTCATCGAAACTGCATCTGGCAAATATTTGCTAGTTTCAACTAGAGTGTAAAGATATAAGCGTGTTTGCCAATTTTGAGCTAACTTTGTTTGATTTTGAGGAAAGCTATAAGTTTTCCAATCAAAAATTTGTGCTTGTTGAATATCGGCAATCAATAAATCATAAATAACCGTCAATATATAATCATTAAAATTAATACTAAGACTATGTTCAGCTTGACGTAAAATTATATTATCTTGAGTTTCAGGATTTAATATTTCTGGTGCTGCTTGAAAAAAATTTTCAAAACAGTACTGAATTTCTTGATTTTCTAACATTAAAGATTCTATTGGTAATCCTAGTTCTCTTTGCTGCATTAATAAGTGAAACTGACTACCCCAATTTAGTCTTTCTTGTTGTGCTGGTGTTGTTGGTACGCTCAGATTATCAAGATAGAGATGTTGAAATTTACGGGGGCAAGTTGTAAGTAGATTCAGGTGTTGTTGAGAGAGTCTATATTTTGCCATTAGTAATATTATGTCCGGTTGAATAGTTATAGGAAGGAGTCAGAAGTCAGGAGTTAGAAATTAAGAATTAGGAAGAAAGAATAGAAAGTTTTCAGGTATAAAGAGGAGAAAGTTTTTTTGTCATTAGACATAGGCGTGAAAAAGATATAGACTTTTTGCGCATAGTAGGCAACAGCTCATCTGACAACAGGGAAGAGATTTTTAGGAAAAAGGTACGAAGAATGATTTAGGGAAGTGAATTTTACAACTCTAGCTGATGTTAAACAAAGGGCAAGTTTATTTTCTGGAGATATAGTCATTCTGAATAAGACTGGAACACTTTTTTAGCTGAAACTCTTTCAAGGTAAGAAACCCTTGTCTCAATCTTAACTGGAATGACTATATCTATTAATTATCTGGAAATGATATAGCGTTTCTCAGTAAGAGTGAGGTACACTCTTATCTTTACTTAACTATTGCCTGTTGCCTATTGCCAGATGAGCTGTTGCCTAGAAGACATCTCCAATAATCAAAAATAAAATCAATTATCATACATAAATCATCAATTATTTCCCCCTACTCCCTACTCCCTATTCCCTCTTTTCTGGAGATGTCTAAAACAAACGAATTTTGTACCTCACGCTTCTTGGTAATTGCTATATCAACTAGTGCAGGATAGCGGAAATAACTGACCAGTTACAAAATCCTAAAACAATTACAAATCAAAAATGATTGACTTTTAAATACTAGACTTTTAACTTCCGCGTAGTGGCACTAGCTATCAGCTTTTAGAACTCTGGGTCAAAGTCCCCTGCAACTGTTGCCCAGGATTGTTTAGGAGGGGTTGAAATCCCCTGATAAACTTTAGAAAAATGATCTTGCTGAGTGCTGAGTGCTGAGTGCTTTTTTAATTATTATTATGTTTACTTCTCCCCCACTCCCCCACTCCTCTGCTCAAGATATGGGTTGAAAAGTTTTTGAGAAATGGAATAAGTCCCACTAACTTCTTTGTCAATCAGGAAAAAAATCCAGATACAAGTATGAGCATTATTTATAATTACTATTATTTTGACTTATTTAAACTTGTCTATGTCTTGGATAAGTAGCTACAAATACTCAAATAATTAAAAATTATCAAAAATTAAATTAAACATTAGTTATTTAAAATAAAATTAGCAAAATTAGTTCAACATCCCTTTTTAGGGTGTAATTTAGGGCAAAAAAAGAAGCGATAGCGCAGCTAAACGTAGTTATCGCACCTCTATTTCCCACCCCTCTAGAAAAAGCTGAAAATCTTGATAGATAAACAATACAGCCTTGATTGCTCAAAAGTAAAATTTAGTGTATTTTGGAATTAAGAATTTGGCTCTGCCTAGAAGCTCAATAAAATGATTTGATTGCAATATGATTTCTGTTTTGTCGATCTACTTCGATTTAATGCAGAGATAAAATGCTGGAATATTCCAAGATTTTTTCCTACTCTCATCCTTCCTTTCTCCTTTCTCCCAATTACTATAGCTCTACGCGCGACTCACAACTCATATTAAATCCGTTGGCTTCGGAGTAATATAGGCCTTACCGATCAAATATCAAAGCATTGACAAATAAAGGTTTTAGCCTTTTTAGAAGGAAAAAAAGTGCAACTTTTTCAGCTTGAGCAACCAAAAAGTTAGGATAAAAGGCAGAATAATTGCAAAAAAATCAAGGGATAAATATATCCGACTACCTCCTCTAAATTTCCCATTCCTCCTGACTTCTGACTCGGTCCTCCTGACTACTACCCCTACCAAAAGACTTTTTCAGCAAACCCTAATATAATTCTGTCGATCATCATACAATGCGTAGGGGCGAATGGCCACTTGCTAACGTACAAGCTCTCTGCTTTATATGTTGCGGAGCAAAACGCCCCTACAATATAGACTCTTATCTTAATAATATTGAATAACCCTGATGCTACCGTATTTGATATCAGGACTCAGAAAGCACGAAGTAATCCCTTAGTATAATTTTTGTCAACTCAAGGGTGAATATCTACAGGAAATTTAAGTTTTTTCTTGCTCTTAAGCCTTCTTCCCTCTTCCCTCTTCCTTCTTCCTTACCTTGTAATCCCTTAGTATAATTTTTGTCAACTCAAGGGTGAATATCTACAGGAAATTTAAGTTTTTTTCTTGCTCTTAAGCCTTCTTCCCTCTTCCCTCTTCCCTCTTCCTTACCTTTCTACATTTCTTAGTTATTTCTTCCTGTTTCTTCTCTATTATTGTTTCTGCCGAGTTTAGCATCTTGAAAAGAATTACCAAGACCCTGAAAAATACCTCTCCCAATTAAACCAATACCACGTCCAACTACTTGAGTGAGTAAATACACAATTCCACTACCAATAAAAGAAACAGTTGCACGAACACCAGGAGCTATTGCATCACGAGTTTCTAGAAGTAATGTTACGGTAAGTGGAATACCTGAAAGTTTTGCTAATTCATGTCTGCGGGGTGAATAAATAGCCATTTTTTTAATGCCAGTTTCATTCAAAACAAACAAAGAAAAATTACTCTCAAAAATCGCTTTTGGTTCCCCTACATATTCTTCTATACGATATCTCCAAGATAAACTATTACGGAATTTTTCAATATCTCGTGTTGATAATAACTGCCGACTATAAAAATCTTCTTTAATTTCTTCAACATCGGCAAAATTATTTAGTAAAGGGTACATCACAGCATTAGCAATTGAAATTAATAAATTTTGCAATAGAGCTTCAGAAAATTGCATAGCTTCAGGAGTACCTACAGCACAAGATTTATTATCGACTACTAAAGGAACTTCAAATAATAAATACGCTATTAATTCTTCAACTAAAGGAATCTTATTCAGAATAAAATTATGCACATTCTCTACATCATTTAATAAGACTGGTATCACTTCTACTCTAATTTTTTCTGCAAAAGAATTGAGTGTCATTGTTCTACTACTTATTTCTACTTGATAGTATTTACTAAAAAAAACTTGGGTTGTAACTTCCCACAATTTGCTGACAATCTCATTTCTTTTTTGTGGTATTTCTTCCCGCAAAATAGGAGTAATACGCAGTTCATCAAGAATATCTTCAAATTTACATAAAGCTATACATATTAGTTCTTGCTTCTTAGTAGTTCGCAAGATATCAGTTTCCATTGGTAATCTACTAAGATTAATTAAATTAGAATTTAATTTAGCGATTGTTACTTCAAATAATGCTGTTTTTATATTTATTTCTTCAGTAGGAGTCGGAGAAATAACTTCTGAATTTTTTATTGGTACAAGAGGATTAAAAGAACTAGGTAATAGTTGATTAATAATCCACCTAGCTGTTAGCAATTCTCGACGTTGCCCAGAGTTAATTGCTACATTAAAAAGTACAGAAGTTAAATTCTTTCGGTCTAATTTTTTTACACTTTCATCTAGTTGAGAATTAATTTTTGCAAGAGACAAATCTATCTGTTTTAGTCCCGACTTGCAAACATTGTAACGAAGAGTTTTGAAAAAGTTTGCTGCTTGAACTTTTAGATTTGAAGTTGTCACTTTGCCATAATTTTCTGGCACATCTAGAGAACTATTTTCCCAATAATACTCACCATTTGCAACTTTTTGAATAATAGTTACTAACTCAGAAATACTGATTCCTTTAGGGCAGTATCCATTAACACCTAATTCTTGCATTAAAATTAATAATGCACTTTCTTGTAAGGATGTTAATAATAAGATTGGTAATTGAGGATATGAAGTTTTTAGCTGTTGACAAAATTCAATTCCAGAGATGTTTAAATCTTGTGTAGTTTTAGCAGACAAATTCTGGGTATCTATGTCTAAAATTATTACAAATTTCTTTTCTTGTGTTATCAAATTTTCAATAACTTTTATCGCTTCTGCTCCTACCTCTGCTTCACCTAATATTTCTATGTCTGAAAACTGCTCGCAGGAAAATTTTAACCCCATCCGAAAGATAGGATCGTTATCAATGAGCAGCAATTGTAATGCTGATTCTCCATTCATAAATTGATTTGGAATTGAGATATTTAAGGGCACTACTGCCGCTATGCGGAAGTTAAAAGTCATGCATTTAAAAGTCAATCATTTTTGATTTGGAATTGTTTGAGGATTTTGTAACTGGTCAGTTATTTCCGCCATCCTGCACTACTAAGTAAAATTATGACTTTTAGTAGTCAGTATAAATATAAATACTAGACTTGTCGCTTTATAACTTAAAAATTCCCCAAAAACCTTGTTCTGTAAGGATTGTAGTTATTGGATGGCAAAAATGCTGGGAATTATTGCTCTGTCTAGGTTAGAGTGATTTTTTCCCTTTATT
>NZ_JAAHGK010000485.1:0-5096 GCF_010672505.1 Okeania sp. SIO2B9
TACATTTTCCGTGTGGCCTCCAGAAGATGAATGGAATAAGGCTAAAATAATTTGACCATTGTAGGTAAGCACTTGACCCTTTGTAGCATCAACAGCAGCATAAGTACCTTGAGACTCTGTTTTAATTCCTTGATATACTTGCCATAGTTGGTCATTGCCTAAGTCGTAGAAATTATTACTATTTTCTTGACGCTTATTCAGAGCATAGGAGCGGGCTGCCACTGCTTGGGCCTTTAGAACTTCTTGAGGCCAATTGCCATTCATTTCTGCTCCAATAACACTATATAGATATTGTTCTATATCAATGTAATTGATCGCTGTAACTCCTGATTTGCTAGGGATAATGTGAGTACGTCCACGATACCACTGATCGCCTATCCATACATAACCTTCTCCTTTGGGTTCGATCCACATTTGACCAGATACCCAGTTTGCCAAAGCAACTTTTCCTGATTTTAATTCGGCGACAAAACCTTTAGTTGGCTGTAGTTCCCCAATAGCTCTACCAGCACCATCTCTAATGGTAGCATTTGTGGAACTTCCTACTTTAACTTCTTTTGCCCCTTCTTGAATGGCAATTCGCAAGACTAGGGAAGCTTGGGCAGGGGCGATCGCTAGTAACCAGAATAGAATGGATGTCCAAAAGTAGTGTTTTAGTGGTTTAATGGAACGATTAATAACTGAAATAAATAGCAATCCAGAACTCATCAGATTTTAGATTTTATATTTAACTTTAAGGTTAACTAATGTAGGCAAAAGCCAGAATAAATCTCACAGGGTAAAATTAGAAAATAATTATCACTGTGGATATACTTATCATATTTTTTTAGTTTATTGAGGAAGTTTGAAGTTTTGCAGGTAACTTTTCTAGGAACTAGCTCTGGTGTCCCGACGCGGTCGCGTAATGTTTCGAGTGTTGCTTTACGCTTGCCTCAACGGGGTGAATTATGGTTGTTTGACTGTGGGGAAGGAACTCAACATCAGTTTCTCCGCAGTGAACTTAAGGTCAGTCAACTGACTCGTATTTTTATTACTCATATGCACGGCGACCATATTTTCGGTCTGATGGGGTTATTAGCTAGTTGTGGTTTGGGGGGCAATGTTAAAAGTATCGATATATATGGCCCCCCTGCTCTGGAGGATTACTTGCAAGGTTGTATTCGATATTCTCAAACTCGTTTGGCTTATCCTTTGAAGATTTACCAATCTAGACCTGGTGTAATTTATGAGGATGATGAATATGTTGTTAGTTGTGGTTATTTAAAACATCGGGTTCCTGCTGTTGGTTATCGGGTAACGGAAAAGGACCGACCAGGACATTTTGATGTGGAAAAGGCTAAAGCTTTGGGTATTCCTCCTGGTCCTATATATGGCAAGTTAAAACGGGGTGAGTGGATTACTTTGTCTGATGGACGCAGAATTAGTGGGGTTGATTTATGTGGGGCACCTCAGATTGGCCGGAAGTTTGTTTATTGTACTGATACTGTTTTTTGTGATGGGGCGGTGGAACTGGCACAGGATGCAGATTTACTTGTTCACGAGGCTACTTTTTCTCATCGGGATGCTGATATGGCTTTTCAAAGATTACATTCTACTTCGACTATGGCTGCACAGGTGGCTTTGGCCGCAGGTGCTAAACGTTTGATGATGACTCATTTTAGTCCTAGATATGCTCCTGGGAATCCGATTTTGTTGGATGATTTGCTACAGGAGGCGCGTGCTATTTTTCCTAATACTGATATGGCTTATGATTTTTTGAGTTATGAAATTCCTAGATTTGATCAGAATTGTCAGTTATAGCAGAAGGAAGAAGGAAGAAGAAAGAAGGGAGAAGGGAGAAGGGAGAAGGTGTTTAGTTATCTAGGACAGAAGGAAGAAGGGAGAAGGCGTTTCGTTATCTGGGACAGAAGGAAAAGTCTTATTTTGTCTAAGTTTTAAACTTGGTGATGCTGCATTGTAATGGTTGTATATTTTCATTATTTTTGTTACGAGGCACGGCAGTGGGAGCATCTTGCTCCCGTGCCAGGTATTCCTTTTTCCGGCGTTGCATAAATGCGGAATTATTTTAATTCATAGTTTTGTGGAATGGGCCTCTTGCCCGTTCCTGATATTTTCAGGGCAGGCAGGGACAGGCAGGATGGAGACAGGTAGGATGCCTGCTCCCACTTAACTTACCACTTATATTCATTCCACCCCTCAGCAATGCCCTTTTTCCTGTATACATTACTATGCAGGACTATCTTAAACTTTTGAACAGTCCTAACCTTTCTTTCGACTGCCATATTATGAGGACTAAATCTTAGGATTATTCATTTTGTGAAGCACCACAGGGGAATAAAATTAGAAGTGGCTTTTGATTTGCTTGGTTTGAGGTTTGAAAATTTTTTTTGATGGCCAAATTTGATTGACATTTACGGATGGGGGTGGTGGGACTTGAACCCACACGACTGTTAAGGTCAACGGATTTTAAGTCTTTTAAACCACATTCGTTAAACTACTTATGTAGCGCCTTTTACTGGTGCAAGTGTTGATACTTTGGAGTATTATGTTCCATTTTGTGTGTCAACTAGCCCAAGTAAGAAATAGTTTTTCAAAATATTTCAGCAAATACAAAGCTTTATGTAAGAAAAGGCAACATAAATATAGAATTTAAAAAAAAGGCCATAGGTGATTGAATTAGGCGTTCCCTAGGTCTGGAAGATACCTTGTCCAAATTCGTTAAACTACTTATGTAGCGCCTTTTACTGGTGCAAGTGTTGATACTTTGGAGTATTATGTTCCATTTTGTGTGTCAACTATCCCAAATACGAAATGGTTTTTCAAAATATTTCAACAAATACAAAGCTTTATGTAAGAAAAGGCAACATAAATATAGAAGTTAAAAAAAAGGCCACAGGTGATCGAATTAGGCGTTCCCTAGGTCTGGAAGATACCTTATCCAATCAAGCTTTGGCCTTAAGTATTCAAAACCTAATTGAAAAAGACCTCTCTATAAACGCTTTCGATGCCTCCTTGGACAAGTATATAGACAAGTGCATAAAAGTTACTGAAACACCTGATGATTTAATCAACCTTACGAGCTTGTGGCACAAGTACATTGAATTTAAGAGAAAATACTGGAGTCCTACTACATACGCTAATAGTGGTCTAGTTTTTGCTAAAAGATTTTCAAAGCTTAAAAACCAAGACTTGCGCTTTCCTCAAAAAATTCAGCAGGAACTATTTGAAAATTTCAGCTTGGATGCAGTAAAGCGTTCTTGTATTCAAATCAAAGCAGCCATCAACTGGGGACTACAAGAGAGAATTATATCCAATGTCAAGTGGACTATCCCTAATAAAGCTTTTGAGCAACTGCTAAAAAGACAAAAGGAAGAAAATGACATTAATCCCTTTTCTAATCAAGAGCGCGATCGCATTATTGAAGCATTCAAAACAGATTGCTTTGCTAGAGAAAAAGGCAGGCACAGTCAGTATTATTTTGCAATTCACTTTTGGTTTTTAACGGGCTGTAGAACTGGAGAACTATTAGGTCTCCAATGGCAAGACATCAAAGCTGGCTACCTTACTTTTTGCAGAGTAAGAAGCCAAACTAATGTTGGCGAAGTTACAAAGAATAGCCTTAAGCAGCAACACAGTAGAAAGTTTCCTATCAATCAGCAGCTATCAAATCTTCTAGTATCTATACCAAAGAGCAAGGACTACGTTTTTGTTAACAAGGTTGGCAAGCCTATTTCCTTTAGTAGCCTGATAACCTGCTGGAAAAGAGTTCTTTCATGCTTGCAAATAGAATACAAACGCCCTTACCAATGTAGGCACACATTTATTACTGATTGCCTAAAAACTGGTAAGCTCTCACCTTCTGAGGTAGCAAAGCTTGTAGGTACTTCACCTGCGATGATTTATAAGCACTATTTGGGCGCACCTGAAAACATTGATGTCCCAGAACTGTGAGTCATTTACGTCAATGATGTAATATTATTGCAGAATTAATTGATAATAAGGCAACTGCTTTCATACATGAAGGTGGTTGCAAGAACAAAAACTGGTGAGTAATAAAAAGAAATGGGCATAATCTTAAATGTATTTACTTCATTATGGCGCTTAGGAATGAGAATTAAATAAAGTCCAGAATTTTTTTTCAGAACTCAGATGGTATGGAGCTTAGGCAATTCAACTTTTGTAGATAATAAAATTCTCATTCCTTAACAAAGTCAGAAGTCAGAAGTTATTTTTGTCACGAGGATTTACGCCTCGCTCCAAAAACATTTCGCCTTAAAAGGTGGGGTTGCGCGACCCAATTTTTTTGATAACTTTTCTAGCGAAGTATTTTTGGCTACTCCCGCTGCGATAATCTTTTGCTGTTGGTGGCCATAGTTGGGGAATAGAAATAAACAAACTGTTCTATAAATTAGACTAACACTCGTGACACTAAAAGCTGTAATTTATAGTGGGATAAGATTATAGCAACTGCTACGAGTCGTAAAGCACTTCTGAAAAATGACTAACAGGTAACAGTTATTGATAAGCATAATTGCTTACATCCAATTTTTAAAGGCCATTAATGCCCGAAAAAAATGCTTTAGTCTACCCCAAAATTATTAACCCTGGAATAGACTAAAGTGCAAAAATTATCTGATGACCAAAAATTTTATTTTTTGTTTAAGGTTATAATTTCAAAAAAATACCCTCTCACTAAGGCAGATTTGGTAGAACCAATAAACTCCTATAATTAAGCAGCTAATTAGGGTAATTAAGGGTTGAAAAATAGCTACTAAAAACTCAAATTTATACCATCAATCATAATGAAAATATAAAGGTCAGGACGCATAACTAAATCAGGATTATTCACTAAATCTAATCCTAGCAAATATGAATATTTTTGATAGTTATCGCGCCAAGTTAGTTGCACATATCCCTGCCCTTAACGAAGTCAGAAGTCAGAAGTCAGAACCTAGTGTGTAATTCTGAGGTCTCCTACGGGGCACCTACTGTGCAGAAGTCATTCCGCACACAGCCCCTCCAGAATGTAAGACACACTAAAGACACTCAGAAGTTATTTTTGTAACGGGGATTTGAGCAAGGCTCCAAAAATATTT
>NZ_JAAHGK010000486.1:0-5082 GCF_010672505.1 Okeania sp. SIO2B9
TGATGCGGAATATTTCATAAATACTTAATAGATAATTTAATTTATTTAATATTATAGTTATCAGTCTTTCTTAAAACAGAATAAATTTGGAATAATGGTACTACTTTTTTAGTATTAGGTCGCAAAACAATTGATCAATAACTCAGATTAGTTATAGTGGTTTGTAGATAAATTAATTATAATAAATTGACCAAATAGGCAAGAATTAATAACTTATTTTAATGCCAAAGACTCTAATTTATTGTCCCTATTTCCTACTGCTTAAAAATCTACAATATAGCAGTCGAAGGAAAGGGCACGAACATATCAAAAGCTGACAGTGCTTTTGCTGATTGATGAACCACATCGTCATAACCAAAACCCTGTAGGAGCGTTTTGCTCCCCAACATATAAAGCGCAGCTTTGCATTAGCAAATGGCCATTAGCTAGCGCACAACTACGTTAATGCCCCTACTGTAGTCTACCGAAATGAAAACCGCTGTAAAACTCACACAACGCATGATTTTTCCTTCTTCTTTCTACAAGATCTCACAACTCAAGTTAAAATTTCTATATTTCATTACAAGTGAAATACAAACAAAAAAAAGAGGTCTTTTGACCTCTCTTTTACTACCATTTCTCAAAATAGTAATTTAAAGTAACCCAGTATTTGCTCCTGGTTTACCAGTAGCTAACTGGACATTAACAATTTTACCACCCATTTTCATAATTCTTTGTTGTTCCTGGAACCAGCTATCATAAGGAACAAGCTTGGTAAAGTAAGTATTTTGTAATTCTCGTTGAGTACGAATACGAGTTTGACTCGGAACACAAGCAGTAATCTTAAACATTCTCATAATACAAATTTCTCCTAATACTTGGTGAAGATTTTCTTAAATCCTTTTGTAAAACAATTAGGGTAAACAGTCAAATACTTATCTAATTATTATTGAGTTTTGAGATTATCTAAACCCATATATTGACGACCCCCATACTTAAATCTAACACGAGAATTTCTAAGTAATGCGATCGCCTCAAATCTCAAACCTAAAAACTCCTAAGGCAGGGAACCTATAGAATCAATGCTAGTTTACTAAAACAGATTATTTATTCAACAATAAGCCTTTGGTAATCTAACACTCATTCTAGGCTTCCCTAGCCTTATAGTAAAACATCAGTTAAATCAAAAAGGTAAATCTACCTTTTTTGGCCTTTTTTACTGATCGCCAAATTAGCTTAACCCAGAGCAAATGTAGTCGAAATAAACGCCCATTTCCTTTCCAGCATCAGGACCGACTAAACCAGCAGTAACTTCCTTCATAGCTTGAATAGCTTGTACAGTAGCACCGATGGGAACGCCTAGAGAATTGTAAGTTTCTTTTAAGCCATTTAGTACGCGCTCATCTAAAATAGAAGGATCGCCAGCTAACATAGCATAGGTAGCATAACGTAGATAATAGTCCAAATCACGGATGCAAGCAGCATAACGACGAGTGGTGTACATATTACCACCAGGACGAGTAATATCAGAGTAAAGTAAAGACTTAGCTACAGCTTCTTTAACAATAGTTGCAGCATTCGCACTGATAGAAGTTGCAGCGCGAACTCGTAGTTCACCTGTGGCAAAGTAGTTAGTGAGCTTCTCTAGAGCACCAGCATCAAGGTATTTACCTTGAATGTCAGAAGAATTAATAACGGAGGTAATAGCGTCTTGCATTATTGATTGATTTCCTTAAATTTGCTGAATCTTCAAAATTATTGGATAGGCGAAGGCCAGGATTTTAGAGATTTGATTGTAGACTTCAATTTGATATTTCAGGAAGTTCTAAATTATTAAATTCTTGTTTCCTTCTCACCAACTTTCATCTAACCTCTAAAAAATATTTAGCCTTAACTCATAGCACCGATAACATAGTCAAAGTAAGAAGCAGCTTCGCTAGCATCATCACCTGAGAGAAGGGAAGCAGCAACATTCTTCATGCAGCGAACACCTTCAGCAACAGCTTCGATGGGAGTGCCCAAAGACTTATACATTTCAGTAACGCCTACGAGTCCGATCTCTTCAATAGGAGTAACGTCTCCAGCAACAATACCGTAGCTGATCAAACGCAAATAATAATCCAGATCGCGCAAGCAAGTAGCAGTCATTTGTTCACCGTAGGCATTACCACCTGGAGAAACAACATCAGGACGCTTTTGGAAAAGCTGGTTTCCAGCCTCCTTAAGAATACGCTCACGAGATTCACTCATAATTTGAGCAATCCGAACGCGACGTTCGCCAGAGGAAACAAAAGTCTTGATTCGGTCTAATTCGCCGGGACTCAGATAACGAGCCTCAGCATCTGCATTAACGATTGATTTGGTAATTATACTCATGCTTTATTCCAACAGAGTTAAGGTAATAAGGTTGCTTAAAAATTGGTTAGCTAGTAAGAAGGACAAAGTACCCTCTGACATAACTACCTTCAGCAAGTATTTTGAGGCATTTTGTTCACTTTCTCATTATTTTCTTAATAGTTTGTAATATTTTCATAGCAGCAAGGGGTATTTTGGGCCAAAAACGCCCTTATTCTTTGACAGATGACAATATATTTAATTTTTTTGTCAGAAGATACCTTTTTTTATTTCTGAATCCTAGCCAAAGGCCATTTCTCATCTTCTCTAGATGGAAGGCCATTAACTACAAAAATATACAAGCAAAAAATTTGACCCTAATTACATGGCTAGATAGATAATTTTGCTCATTTTCCACTTCATCTACCTGTAGTCAATCAAACAATTCTCCTCACTCAAACAATTCTCCTCACTCACTTTTCTCCCCATTGATTCCTTTATTCCCTATTTCCTACTTTATTGTTAAGTATTCTAAAGGGACACGATATTAAATTTTGAGGAAGCGGATTTCACATTAGAGGAGATTTAAAAAAACTGGCGTTGCTGAATCAAGGTATGAAAATAAAAACTGAAGAATCTCAAATACTTGTCATTGATATAGTTTAGCAATCGCCAAAAAAATACAAATCATATCCCAAATCAGCAACGCCAAAAAACTAAATATTTTCCAAACACCTTGTCAGACTAAAAATAAATTTTTTTCTAGAACAAATTTATTTTTAGTGTTGAAGGTATGACTAAGGAGGATTAAATTGATGTCATTAAAATCATCCTGATTCCTATATAGAGATTGAGAATAAGCGGATATAAACTATTATCAATCTTTAAAGTTATGAACAGACAGATCGTTTCAATTCTTTTGGTGAATTTTGCATTAGCAGGAATCGGTATTATTCCAGAAATCAGTAATTTAACTAATATAGAACTAGACAAATTACAATCCGATCACAACACTCAATCCGAACTTATTAATTGAAAAACTTATGTTTCCCGTTGATACTTAATCTAAAAATCATTATCACTCAGCAACGCCCATAAATTAGAACTTAGTATTAGAAACGCTCACCAATACCGAAGTGGAAACGAGTATCACCTTCATCATTAATAGCGTAATCAACTCTAATTGGACCGAGAGGAGATTGTACCCGAATACCAGCACCATAACCTATACCGTCTCCTGGTTTATTCCTCACACCTCCAGGATTACCAATAACAGAACTTTGACTATCAAATACTGTTGCAGCATCAATAAATAAAGCGCCTCCAAGAAACCCAAATACAGGAAAGCGATACTCAACAGTTCCCAACAAGAATGTACGACCTGCTCCTACAGAACCTTCATCATATCCACGAACTGTATTAGTACCACCTAGAGGAAAAGCTTCATAAGGAGGTAAATCTCCAATTATATGACCACCTTGTATGTTAAAGGCCAAAGCTTCAGGTCCATCAATGAAGTTAGTAAAGTCTACTGGAATATAGAAACTGTAATTAGCTCGTAAACGATTCAATGCAATCTCTGCTGAACCGATAGGAATAGACTGTTCTGTACCAAATCTTAGCAAACTACCAGAAGTAGGTTGTCGGGGATTATTGCGTCGATCATTAACAATACCAAATTGAATAGTAAGTAGATCGTCTTCCCCAGAATCATCAACAGTCAATTTATTACCTAATTCATCTCTAGGTTCAGTATCACCATCACTATCCTGAATTTCTACTCGTTCATATTTTATTCCCAAAGAAGCTGTCCATTCCGGTTCAACAAATGGATTAGGAATAAACGGACGGGTAAAACTAACTCCACCTCCTGTACGAATGACTCGTGGGTTGTCACCATTAGGCAGATCGACATCGCGCTGATCGTTTTCGTCGTCAGAATCAAAAATTACCGATATTGCTCGTCGTCTGAACGCATTAACTGTGTAGGAAAGGCGGTGGTCATCTCCACCTATCCAGGGATCGGTAAAGCTAATATCCGCTAGTAATAATCGCTCACCTACTTGAAACTCGCCACCTAATTTCTGATTATTACCACCAATATTTTGTTGTTGATAACTGACTGTACCAAATAACCCACTCGCAGAACTAACTCCACCACCAAATGCGAGAGAACCTGTACTTTTTTCTACAATATTCACAATCACATTTGCCTTGTTAGGATCGTCTGGTGCTGGTTCTAAACCCAATCTAACATCTTCAAAAATTCCTAAACCAAACACTCTCCTAATATCTTTTTCTGCTGTTTGTCGCTCAAAGATATCTCCTGGTTGAAGTTGAATTTCTCTAGTGATGATATATTCACGAGTACGACCCTCAATTAAATTACCTTCTTCATCTGTTGTTTCTCCTTCTGCACTCACAAAGCGTACTTGAATATCTTTAATTTCTCCCTCTGCAACTTCTAGAATAACTGAACCGTCGTCATTGACTTGGGGAGCACCGATAACTTGTCCGAGAACGTAACCGTTATCTTGATACCACTGGTTGACTTGTTCGACACCCCCTTCAAAAATTTTCAGATTCAGAGTTTCACCATATTGCTCGCCGAATATTCTGTCTACTTCACTTTCAGGGAATACTTGAGCACCTTCTATGGTTACAGAATTCAATACAGGGTTGGGTTCAACTTCAAAAGTTACTCGTACACCCAGGGGAGTATCTTCTGGTAATGCTTTCACATTTCGGAAGAAACCAGTGGCAAATATC
>NZ_JAAHGK010000487.1:0-5075 GCF_010672505.1 Okeania sp. SIO2B9
TCGACCCATACCTACATACTGATAGCCCTGAGAGGTAAAGAGAAAGGCAATCTTGCTCTTGTTTTCCTGGTTTTCAACAACCCCCATACTCTCTGAGTCAGGTGCCATTAATTTTTCCCGCATCTGTGCCACTGAGGAGGCGATAACTGCCAAGCGATACTTCAGGCACTTACAGCTTATATTGGCAGTAAAACAAATATCCGCCAATTTTTCGTCGGTAGTAGACTCTAAATAGCTAATGTACTTTGCCCTCAATTCCTGCAATTCTATTTCCGTCTTAGCGGATAAAATCAGGAGATGTAAGGGGCGTTCCTCTTTTCTTTTTCCTGGTTTTATATTTGATTGTTGAACTTCACAAAAAACATTCATTCACTTTAGATATCTAGTTAGGGTTTGCGCTCAAAAGTCTTTTTGCTAAGGCAGGGAGTAGAGAGTAGGGAGTAGTTAAGATTCAAGATTTGGAGGTAGTTGTAGAGGAGAGACTCGGAAAAATTATCCCTTAATTTTTCTGCCTCTATCTTACTCAAATACTAACTTTTTGAGCCTTATCAAGCGAAAATACGATACTTTTTCCGACCTAAAAATGCTACAAACTTTATTCGTCAATGCTTCTATAGTTAACACTGATTTAAGAAAGCCGTTTTTACCTAAAGCCTGGTGGCATCCAACCACATTACCCCAAACAAATCATGACCTACACCATAGCCTGGTTGTTGCGTTGCTTCCAAACAACGTAACGCTTCAGGCAGCATCAACTCTACCTTCTTTCGGTACAAATTTGGGTCAGAAATATGGGACAATTCCTTTTGGACATTTTCCTGGAATTCTTGAATCTCTGAAGGTAATTCCACAGACTCCACTGCTAGAGACTCACCCAAAAGTGCTGCTGCTTGACTCACCAAAGTATTCCACCAACGAGAAAATTTCCTGAAGAAATCTAAGATATGCTCTGGTGCTGAACCTAACTCTACTGAAAATAGCAGTTGACTTAAATCTGTCTCCACTGAACTATCAAGTAAACTATTAACTAGGTTCCGATACTGGGGTAATTTCGGATTAAACTGTCCCGTTGAGGTATGACGACCTACCATGATAGAACGGTCAAAAAACTCAAATCTTTCTACAGGACAGCCTACTTCATCCATAGCTTGCTGCATAATTTCCTGCAAGTCGTGATGGGAGTAAAAGCTCATCCAGGTAGCTTCTGCATCCCCTTCACTCTCAAAAAAACTCATGGAGTAATTCCAACGGCTTTCTTGCCATTGGGGTGTCCACTCAATACTGTAGCGCCCTAAGACATCCACCACCACAGCACACCGGGAGCGATGCTGGCAAACATTGGTAGCGATCATCTTGAGGGCTTGGTGAAGTTCTTTGTGGGTAAGATGGGAGTAGGGAACTCCACAAGAGAGGTAAATATCGAAAGGCTCAGTCAAACTGCTGGTGCGAATATCTGCACACTCAAACCTAGCGTTACTATGGTTGGCATAGATATTACGGGCAGTTTCTACCATCTGGCTGCTAATATCAACACCTAAATAATCTAGCTCGTAGTTGCCAGCAATGGCGAAATCATCACATAATAACTGGGATAGTAAAGCGTATCCATCACCTGTACCTGAACCAACATCAAGAACTTTTAGCTTGTCTCCTTTCTTTCTGTTGCATAATACAATTGCTCTCTTAAATACTGAACAAGAAAAAGGTTCTTCCCACTCAATTTTTACACCATCACGACGACTTTTAGATAGGTAGTGTTCAACGGCATTGCTTTCATTGTAAACAGTCTCTATTTGTTTTGGAGTTACTTTCATGTCTCCTACAATTAAATTAGTTAACCCACATTCAGCACTTCAGATTATATCACAACAAGCTACAGAAAATTTGTGTATTTAATTAAGTAGAATTATTTATGGCTTTGAGTAACTTCAAGTGAGAGCATAAAGCTAATGATAGAACACTGTTCCGCTTTGCTAGGCAATGATAATGTGAGCACATTTTCAATTGGATATGGTTAGGAAAACCATCCATACTAAAAATTTATTAATATTGATGATTCCCATCAATAACTTTTGCTTCTAAGTAAGTTGGCATAAATAAACCAAACTATGTAAAGATAAGTAAATATGGATAATATACCTACATATATGAGTGAGGAAATTTACACATGGGGGTAGGGGAAAAAAGGGAAACTACAGTACGGAACGTTTTAAATTTTACTCAAATCAAACTGCTTAAAATTTATTTACATAATTTGGTTTTTTTTCACCGACTTATATCATGTCCGGATAATTAGTGATCAAAAAACTTTCTCTTTCTTTTCTTCTTTCTTCCCTGCTAAATTCTAAATTCTGAATTCTAAATTATGAATTATGAGTCGTTTATTTATAACTGTTTAACCGGACATGATATTACTTATCCTTAAATCATCTTACCATTACTATGTAGGACTACCCAATAATTATTATCTAAATTAGTAAATATGAAGTTTTCTTTTTTATCATTAAATAAACAATTATCCATTCCTACAAATAAAAATTTAGTTGCCCCTAATTGGCATATTGCTTGGGGCAAAATAGACCAGATAAAGGCAGATATTTCTTGGAGCGATCGCCATTTTTTGATTCATCAAGTTCAACCGATTTTTAGCTCTAATGAAAGGTTTGTTGTTGTGGGTGATATTTGTTTAACTAATCTGCCACAATTACAAAAACTTTTAGATATTTCTACCTCTCTTACTGTTACTCAAATAGTTGCTGAATTATGGCAAAGTTATGGAAAAAAAACTTTTTTGTTGTTGGAAGGAATTTTTGCTTTAGCAGTTTGGGATAGGGAAGAAAAAGAATTATGGATTGGACGCGATCGCGTGGGTGGACGGACTTTATATTACACGACTACTGACTCAACTATTTGGATTTCTCCTCGGTTAAAAATTCTTTCTTCTTACCATTCTAATGAGTTAGATTTAATTGCTTTACGGGATTATCTTTGTTGTGCTTTTGTACCTGGAGAACGTACTCTTTGGCAGGAAGTAAAAGAATTAAGACCGGGAAGTTTCATCCATTTTACTAATGATTTAAAAATTCCATCACCAATGTCTTATTGGCAACCACAAGCACAAGTTAAAGATGCCGATCAAGCTTTAGAATATCATGGTCAAAAATTACGTTCTCTTCTAGATAAAATTATTCCTGAATATTTACCAAATAATCAACCAGTGGGAGCTTATTTATCGGGTGGTTTAGATTCGAGTTGTATTGTGGCATTAGCAGCAAAAAATCATGATTATCCAGTACATACTTATTCAATACATTTTGGTGCAGAATTACCGAACGAATTAGAATTTTCTAGTTTAGTTGCTGAACATTGTCAAACTCAACATCATATCCTAGAAATTACACCGGATGATATGTGGAATAAACTGCCAATTACTATGGCAAATTTAGACGATCCTATTGGTGATCCGTTAACAGTTCCTAATTATCTTTTAGGAAATTTAGCAGCAGAAAATGTGGGAGTTATTCTAAATGGTGAAGGTGGGGACCCTTGTTTTGGCGGACCGAAAAATAAACCGATGTTATTAAATAATATTTATGGTGGTTTGCAGTCAGGAAAGCCAGATATTGTTTCGTCTTATCTAAGTTCTTTTCATAAATGTTTTGCAGATTTATCTAAGCTATTAAAACCGGAGATTTGGCAAGCTATAAAAACAGAATCTTATATATTTGAATCTGACTTAAATTCTGATGCTGATTATTTAAAACGTTTGATGTTACTCAATATTAAATTTAAGGGAGCAGACCATATTTTAACTAAGGTAAATAATATGACTAGGGCGGCTAGTTTAATCGGACTTTCCCCATTATTTGACCAAAGAATTGTGGAACTAAGTTTAGAAATTCCATCAGAATATAAATTATCTGGTGCTGATGAAAAAGCGGTATTAAAACGAGCAGTGGCAGACTTATTACCAGAGAGAATATTAACTCGTCCAAAAAGTGGAATGATGGTACCTGTTAACTTTTGGTTTAAACAAATATGGCAACGTCGAACTAGGAATTTATTGTTAAGTAAAAATGCAGCGATCGCTCCCTATTTCAATCAAGATTTAATCAAAGATTGGTTAAATTATCGTGGGGATACTTGGAAGCGTTATGGTATTAAATTATGGTTATTAGTAAGTTTAGAAATTTGGCTACAAGTTAATCAAAAATAAGTTTATTTAGGTTGGGTTGAGCAACTAAAATCCAACAGTTATTAGTAGGTTGGGTTGAGGAACGTTAGCGCCAGCTTATCCGTAGGATAAACCCAACAGTTATTAGTTATTAGTAGATTGGGTTGAGGAATGTTAGCGGAACTTATCCGCAGGATAAAACCAATATAATATATAGAATAGATAAGATAGATATAGGTTTTTGTTGGGTTGCGCTTCGCTTAACCCAACCTACATTAACCAAAACTATCAGATGCGAAAAAACCTACATTTCGACTATCATTATTAATACCAATAAAAATTATTCCATCATCACCACTATCACCAGAATCTAAACTATTATCTGAAGTTGAAGTATAACCATTAGCTACTGCTTGAGTTTTAGCAATACCTTGAGAAACTACTTGTAGTAATTTACGAGGAGAAAAAGATTCTAATTCTACATAAAATCCTGCCTCTAACCATGCTAATTCATCTGTTGATAAAGTTGACTTAACTGCTGTAGGTATTTGTTGCACTTGTCTTGCTGATTCATCTGACTTTAAAATCCACATATTCTTACTAGGAAATACATGACGTGGCAATAATCCTAAATCATAAATAATTAGATTATTTCCGCCAAACCAATTAGGACTATTTCGCAGTTCATTTATCATCCTGACTCCACGGGGGTTAGCACTATGAAAAGCATAAATTTTTAAATCTGGATTTTGTTTTAACATTTGCATTACTGTACTAAAAATATTCTGGGGATATCCATCAATACTGAGTACAGCGCAGTTATGTTCAAAGTGGAAATTATTAGCTATTAAAAATTGAGCAATTTCGGCAGTGTCACACACAATAACTCGGTCAAAACTAT
>NZ_JAAHGK010000488.1:0-5071 GCF_010672505.1 Okeania sp. SIO2B9
TTCCCTTTCTTTCAATATTTACCCCTTCTTGCTTCTTACTTCTTACTTCTTACTTCTTCAATAGGAATTAATCCGGTCGTACCAACTCACAGATTTAGGTCTATAGTCAATACAATTAATTGCTTTTTCTGAAAGAGCAACTTTAGGTTGTACAGGACATTTAAGATGATAATCTCCAGTAAAAAATAGACAATTAGCACAGGGAATTTTGTGCATCTGTTTCGCTCTACGCACTGAATCAAGTAGGGCACCGATTATACTCCAGAACGTTAAAATTATCAATCCCCAAGCAAAGACAAAACACAGAGGAACCAAAAATGGTTGTATGGCATGAATTACAAAATAAATAAATTGAAACATGGTTAATAATTCATCACAATGGTTACTAATTCATAACATATGACATAACTTTAAATTTAATCTAATTTTTAAGATTATATAAAGTTAAAAGCTTAAATGATTATAGGATGAAAACATAGAGAATTGTTCACTATAAACAATATAGGAAGTTAAGCTATGGCCCTTAGATTAGGTGACACGGTACCCAACTTTACCCAAAATTCTTCTGAAGGGGAAATCAACTTTTATGAGTGGGCTGGAGATAGCTGGGTAGTGCTATTTTCCCATCCTGCTGATTACACGCCAGTTTGCACAACAGAGCTAGGTACAGTTGCCAAACTCAAACCAGAATTTGACAAAAGAGGTGCTAAGGTTTTAGCCCTAAGTGTGGATGATGCAGAATCTCATAAGGGTTGGATTGGAGATATTAATGAAACCCAAAGTACAACTGTTAATTATCCTATTCTGGCAGATGTGGATAAAAAGGTTTCTGATTTGTACGATATGATTCATCCTAATTCTTTAAATAATCTGACAATTCGTACTGTTTTTATTATCGACCCCGAAAAGAAACTCCGTCTTTCTATTACTTATCCCGCTAGTACAGGTCGTAATTTTGAGGAAATTCTCAGAGTAATTGATTCTTTGCAACTAACAGATAATTATCAAGTTGCTACTCCTGTAAATTGGAAAGATGGTGATGATTGTGTGATAGTTCCTTCTTTAAAAGACCCTGAAGAATTAAAACAAAAATTCCCCAAAGGTTACACAGAAGTTAAGTCATATTTGCGGATGACCCCTCAACCAAATAAGTAAAGTTATCATGTAAGCATTCAGCATTCAGCAGTCAGGTATCAACTCTTGAGAAACATCTACATTTCCCGCCATAGAATTGTATGAATTGAACTAAAACTTATCCTTCTTGTGGTTCATTATCTGATTAAAAATGTAATAGAAGTTAAACGAATGCTTGCTTTATTCATTAAAAAACTAAGAGCTGAATACTGACAATAATAGCCTATTTGATTTTTATTGCTGACCGCTGAAGCGCTAATAGCTGTTTGCGCAGCAGTCCGCACGAAATGCTTACGTTGTAATTTAATTGAGGATTAAGATTTTAACCAGGATTCTTAATCCTTAATTATTTTTAGGAGGGAAAAATTATGCTTGATGATCCGATTATTTTACAAATGCCTCCAAATTTACAAATGACAGATGAACAATTTTTTGAATTCTGTCAAATTAATCGAGATTTACGGATAGAAACTAATAAATTTGGAGAGTTATTAATTATGTCTCCTACTGGTTCAGAAACAGGAAATCGTAACCTTGGTATAGCAGCAAAATTATATTTTTGGGCAGAAAAAGAAGGTACGGGTATTGCTTTTGATTCCAGTACAGGATTTACTCTTTCCACAGGAGCGAAAAAATCCCCCGATGTTTCCTGGATAAAATTAGAAAGATGGAATAGTTTATCCCAAGAACAAAAAGAAAAGTTTGCTCCGATTTGCCCAGATTTTGTGGTGGAGTTAATGTCACCTTCAGATAACCTAAAAACTCTCCAAGCAAAAATGGCAGAATATATGGAAGAACCGGGAGTAAAATTAGGTTGGTTAATTGATAGAAAAGAGAGAAAAGTTTATATCTATCGCCCAGGAATGCTTACAGAATGTTTAGAAAATCCTGATACTGTAAGTGGGGACTCAGTATTGCCTGGATTTGTTTTAAAGATGAGCAAAGTTTGGTAAAATAATATTTTGTAAATAAAATATTGGTCAAAAAATGGATATTAAACAAGGTTTTATCGGTACAGTTGGCAATACTCCATTAATTAGATTAAATAGCTTCAGTGAAGAAACTGGATGTGAAATTTTAGGCAAAGCAGAATTTCTTAATCCAGGGGGTTCGGTGAAGGACCGAGCTGCTCTTTATATTATTAAAGATGCAGAAGAAAAAGGTTTACTGAAACCTGGGGGAACAGTTGTGGAAGGAACTGCTGGTAATACAGGAATTGGTTTAGCACATATTTGTAATGCTAAAGGTTATAAGTGTTTAATTATTATTCCCGAAACTCAATCTATTGAAAAAATGGATGCTTTGAGAACTTTAGGTGCGGAAGTTAGACCTGTTCCAGCAGTTCCCTATAAAGACCCAAATAACTATGTAAAAATGTCAGGTAGATTAGCATCGGAAATGGAAAATGCTATCTGGGCAAATCAGTTTGATAATTTGGCAAATAGAATTGCTCATTATGAAACAACCGGACCGGAAATTTGGGAACAAACTGATGGAAAAGTAGATGGTTGGGTAGCTGCTACTGGTACGGGTGGAACTTTTGCTGGTGTGTCATTATTTTTAAAAGAAAAAAATCCGCAAATTAAAACTGTTTTAGCAGACCCTATGGGAAGCGGTCTTTATAGTTATGTGAAAACTGGGGAAATTTCTAGCGAGGGTAATTCTATTACTGAGGGTATTGGTAATAGTCGGGTAACGAAAAATATGGAAAATGTGCCGATAGATGATGCGATTCGAGTTGATGATCAAGAAGCGGTAAAAGTGGTTTATCAACTGTTAAGAAAAGACGGTTTATTTATGGGTGGTTCTGTCGGAATTAATGTTGGTGCAGCAATAGCTTTAGCAAAAGAAATGGGTTCTGGTCATACTATTGTGACTGTATTATGTGATAGTGGCGCTCGTTATCAATCAAAATTATTTAATAGTGAATGGTTAGCTGCTAAAAATTTATTGCCGGATGAAGTATAACCGGGAGAAATTATGGTGGAAAATAGTCAAGTTGATAGACGTTTATTAGTCTGTCAAAATCGTACTTGTCGGAAACAAGGTTCGGCAAAAGTATTAGCTGCTTTTGAGTCGTCTGAAGTTCCTAATATTCAAGTAGAAAAAAGTGGATGTTTAGGGCAATGTGGCAATGGTCCGATGGTTTTAGTTTTGCCGGAGGAAGTTTGGTATAGTCATGTTCATATTGATGAGGTTTCGGCAGTGGTGGAAAGACATTTACTAGGTGGAGTATCTGTGAAAAAAATGCTTTATTCTAAGTTTCATTGTCTGAGAAGAAGGAGTCAGGAGTCAGGAGTCAGGAGACAGAATTTAGGAGAAAATCATAGCTGCCGTGATTGAGTAATCAATCAACCAAGTATTTATGCGTAAATTTTTTACTCGGAATTTGATCAACGAAAAAAGTAATTAGACTTCTTGCAGAAGTCAGGGAATAGGGAATAGGGAATAGAGAGATGAAATTGTTTATTTCATAGTCTTGAATTGATTTAATTAATACTTGCTGATTAAATCTAAAAGTCTTTAAATATAAAGTTTTTAGCCTTTTTAAGTATCAAAAAGTGCGAGGTTTTAGGTGGTAATGGTTCAAAAATTTAGGATTTTGGTCAAGAGTTGGACAGAAAAATCAAGGAACGATTCTTCCTACTATCTCCTCTATAATTCCCATTTATCCCATTTATCCTGACTCCTGACTCCTGAGTTCCCCTCCTGGGAGGGGTTAGGGGTGGGTTGACTCCTCCCCTGACTAAAAGACTTCCATAAGCAAACCCTAATTAACACTTTTGCAAGAGGTCTATTGAGATGATTTGCATAGTATAAATACCTACCAAGCTACGGATTTATATACTACTTTTAATATTACAAACTGAAGTGCGGAATGTAGGTTATAAATAAAGACGGACGGGTTAGGAGTCAAGATAGAAGAAGAAAGTTTTTGATCATTAATTAGGGTTTGTTGAAAAAGTCTTTTAGTAGGGGTAGGAGACAGGAGAAATGGGAATGAGCGAGGAGGTAGGAGCTAAGTTTTGTCCCAAGATTGTTCTGCCCAACTTTTGCCTAAAATGTGCTCCTTTTTGAGCATGAAGAGCTGAAAACCAGGCACTTTTTTTGACCTAAAAAAACCACTTGTCTTTATTTGTCAATGCTTTTAGATTTAATCAGCAAGCTCTAATTAAACGGACATGGTATTAAAAGCAATACTAAAAATATTAACTGTTAACTGATGAGTGATAATTACCTCTTGTCTTCCAGAAAAAGATTGACTAAAAGGCAAATTTAGGAATTTTTTATACTGAAAAATAAAGAAGTTTAAGCAAAAATTATTCATTATCAATTATTCGGTAATTTATTTTATGGAACAATCAAAATCCAATCAAAGACAGTGGTTTTCAGAGTATACAACTAATTCCCAAGAGGTAGAAAAAACAGGTCAATATCAACCGTTAATAGAATAGTATGACCAAAACCATGAAATTTTTGAGGGTGGTACTTATGCTGCCAAAAAATGCTGCCAACTTTTACATCAATATATTGGTAACTCTTCTAACTTAGCTATTCTAGATTTAGGGTGTGGTACTGGAGACCAAGGTCGTATTTTGAGAGAAATGGGGGTAAAAGGTTTCTTTTATGGAATAGATATGTCACCAGGAATGTTAGAATCTGCTAAAAGTAAGGGATTATATAAAGAACTTAAACAGTCTATTCTTCCGGAAATTCCCTATGCTGATAATACCTTTGATATTGTAATTAGCGCAGGAACTTTATGTTCTCCTGGAAATGCGCCATCGGAGAGTTTGCCGGAAATAATTCGGGTGACAAAATCAGCAGGATTACTTTGTTTTTCCTACCGCCAACATTGGTTTGAAAATCAGGAGAGTGGATGGAAAAAAATCCATGAAGAAATGTTAGAAGCAGGGTTAATGAAACAACTGTGTTG
>NZ_JAAHGK010000489.1:0-5070 GCF_010672505.1 Okeania sp. SIO2B9
ACCCCACCGTCAACGGGGGTGTTCAAAATTACTTGGGGGAGCGTAGACGCGGAGCGGCCCTTCGTTGACTATCCCCATGTAATTTTCCTCCTGTCTCCTGTCTCCTGTCTCCTGTCTCCTTCTTCAACCCTTGATTTTTCTGCAATTATTCTGCCTTTTATTCTAAATTTTTGGTCGCTCAAGCTTAAAAAGTTGTACTTCTTTCCGCTGTAAAAAAGCTAAAACCTTTACCTGTAAATGCTTTTATATTTAATTAGCAAGCCCTATTTAGAAAGCACAAAACTTGAATTTGTAAGACTTATTTAGCACTATGAATTAGAGCAGATAAAATGATTATAAGTTGAATGAGAAAATAATTTTATACATTCAAATAATTCACTAAATTTTTCTGAATAATTTAACTATTTCCTATTTTCTCAATATCTACAAGAACTCACAGCTTAAATTAAGATTGGTATATACATCTTAAAAAGAAGAAAAGAGTATAGGTATAAAATCTAGAAATATTTAATTGCTAAGAGCAAACAATTTAAAAAAACATGACACCAACCACCTCTAATTCCTTTAGAAACCAACAGTTTCCCTTTAATTTTGTCCCCCACCCTACACAAGATAGTGATTTTCTCCAACAACTAGAATTTATTCCTGGCTTAAAAGAAATATTGACAATTAGACAAGTTCATGCTCTAGAACACGCTACAGTTTGGGTACTCAGTGAATTAGCAAACTCAGGAAATTCAACATCCTCTGATGAATCAATTGGAGGAATGTCTACACCACAAGGATTTTACCTTTATGGTTCAGTAAATCCATCTCAATTAGAGCAGGCAGTAGAAGTAGCATTGCAGCGAATTACTTCTGGAGAATGGGACTTGGCAGTACATCCTAGATGTGGCACAAACTTATCAGTAGCAATGACTCTCACTCTAGGATTGGCTCTAGGTATAAATACACTGATGCCCAGGAAACCAATTGAGCAACTCTTAGGTTTTGGCATTGCAGCTACGGCAGCGATCCAAATAGCACCAGAGCTAGGTAATTTAGCCCAAAAATATTTAACAACTGGTATTCCTTTCAATTTAAGAGTGATAAATATTTCTGTAACTCAAGATGTATGGGGTCGTCCAGCTCATTTTGTTCAAGTATCCTGGCTCAATTAGTTGCAACAAAACTTAAAAAAATCTTAGACTGAAAAGATATAGGATGAGGGGACGGTTTTACCATTCTTAAACTTTAAGGGAAAAAAAATTCATGGTTCAACGTGGTTCTAAAGTTCGGATTTTACGCAAAGAATCCTACTGGTATAACGAGATTGGTACAGTTGCTTCCGTTGACAAAAGTGGCATCAAGTACCCTGTTATTGTTCGCTTTGACAAAGTAAATTACACGGGTTTTAGTGGTAGTGCATCTGGCGTTAACACTAATAACTTTGGTACTGAAGAAGTAGTAGAGGTAGAAGCCCCTAAAGGTAAATAATTAGCCTCAAACTATTCTTTGAAACCAGAGCTATAACAAAACCTCATTTGAACAATTCTAATTAAATAAACAAAAATAGGCCAAAACTGGCTCGGATCGATGCTTAACTAGAAAAAATTTCTACAGTGTCTATATAATAATTAAGACTGTAAGAATTATAGTTAGCACTGTGCCAGAACTGCCAGAAGTAGAAATAGTAAAACGAGGTCTCAATCAACTGACTCTCAACAAAAAAATAGTGGGTGGGGAAGTGTTGTTAGAACGCACAGTTGCCCACCCAATTTCTGTAGGTGATTTTTTGGGCGGTTTGCAGGGAAAAGCGATCGCAGGGTGGCATAGACGAGGTAAATATTTACTTGCCCAACTCTACAAGTGGGACACAAAAATTCTCAAACTTACGCAGCTCAAAGAAAACCAAGATGGTTGGTTAGGAGTACATTTACGAATGACAGGCCAACTGTTATGGGTAAAACCAGAAGAAAGTCTACATAAACACACGCGAGTGAGAATATTTTTTGGCGATCGCTCTTCTGGAAGTGAAGGTCATCCTACCCATGAATTAAGATTTGTAGACCAACGCACTTTTGGCCAGATGTGGAGAGTACCACCCGCAACAGAAATATCTCACATTATTACTGGTCTGAAAAAATTGGGTCCTGAACCATTCTCCCCTGAATTTTGCCCAGAATATCTTACCAAGAAATTTGACAAAAGACATAGAGCAATTAAAACAGCTCTTTTAGACCAAACAACAATTGCTGGGTTAGGTAATATTTATGCTGATGAAGCGCTATTTCTCAGTGGTATTAGACCAACAACTCTGTGCAAAGATTTGACGGAAACCCAAATAGAGCAACTGCATCTAGCTATACTCAAAGTATTACAAAACTCTATAGATGCAGGTGGTACAACATTCAGCAACTTCTTAAATGTTAAGGGAGTTAATGGCAATTATGGTGGTGTGGCTTGGGTTTATAATCGTGCTGGTCAACCATGTCGAATTTGTGATACTTCTTTAGAGAAAATTAAACTGGCGGGTCGGTCTACTCATTTTTGTCCTCAATGCCAAGAAGGGTAGTAAAAGCTCAGAGTTGTCTGCTCCTATTCAATTTTCCTGCTATAAGACCAAATTTTGCCAGCTCCCTATCAATTTAGAAGTCCATATTGTAAGTTTTAAGTTCAACGTCGGGTCATTCACCCTAATTCCATATTAGAATTTCAACAGAAAATACAAGAGATAGAAATCATATATGGCAAACATTAAAAAAGGTAGTTTAGTTCGTGTTGTGCGAGAAAAACTTGAAAATAGCTTAGAGGCCAAAGCTAGTGACACAAGGTTTCCTCCCTATATATTTGATAGTCAGGGAGAAGTGGTTGATACAAAAGGAGATTATGCTTTTGTCAAATTCGGCAAAGTACCGACTCCAAATATTTGGTTGCGACTAGATCAGTTAGAAGAATTCAAGTAGACATACCTTTTTCCAAGTGTTCTAAGTAAAATCTCCTAGAAGCTTTAAGTATATACATAAATACAGAGGTCTCCTAAAAAAAATTGAACATGAGACCTCTGATGATTATTTTGGCAAAATTGCAAGGCATCTAATTATACTAACCCACATTCCGCACGACAAAATCTAGCATAAAAATCTAAGTCAAAAGTCATGCATTCAAAAGTCATGCATTAAGAAGAAAATTATAGAGGTCAATCAAAATAAACGATTCAATAAGTATTTATGCTTAATGTTTAACTGAAAATTTGACTCTTGATCGAGGTAAATGAAGATAATTTATATAGTATAAATACTTAAACAACCTCAGAATTTCATACTAATTTTCGTGTTACAAATTGAAGTGCGGAATGTAGGATACTAACTGCCAGGGCGGTTAGGTCAGAGAAAAATATAAAATTATTAGACCATATCATAGAGGTGATCGCTATGTTTCTCCTTTATGTCGTAATATTAAGTCTAATTAATTAGCCAAGGGTAAAAATTTTCTTCTCTTGAGAGAATATTTTTTTGGTGGGGAATGCTGCGCAAATAAAATTCTCATTCTCCCTACACCCTAAATTTTTTATTGTAGTTATTCTAAAGATACATAATATAAGCGCCTTGGCGACTGCTATAAATAAATAAAATAATTCTATGAATTCTTCACAATAAGGAAATCTGGAGATGTCAACAGAAAATCAGAATTTAGAAGCAGAAACAAATATTAATTTAGAGTCCGCTCAAGAAAGTTTTGGAGAAGAAAGTATTGAGGATGTAAATAAAACTCGTTTGCTACTTACTTTATGGGATTTAGGGGGAGAAGGAGAAACAGCAATAGGAGTAAAAAAAAGTGAATTAACTACCAGAGTTAAACGGAAAAAATACGGTAAAAAAATAGGTAAATATCAAGGAGTATATGAGGAGTTAGAAAAATCAGGAGCAATTAGAATTGAGATAAAAAATAGAGCAGTATTGGTTTTTATTACAGATATAGGTAAGGAAATGTTGGGAAAGGGTTTACAAAATCCTGATTTTAATTTTGAAGGAACTGTAGTAGCGGCGAGGTTAGCAAATACGCTTTTGAGATGGATACGAGAAATAGGTAATCATAGAAATTTGAAAATGGAGATAGAAACAACGGTAATTTCTGAAGGGAAGCTACATGAAGAAGAATAATAATAAATTGATAGAAGTAATGTTATAGGGATGGGATGAAACAATTTTACGCGCGCTGTATTTCTGACCGAATAGGAAAAATTATAGATATCTTGATATGAATCAGATTTGGTATGAATTAGTAAGTATAAAGATTTGAATAATATTATTTATGATAATTAGTAAAGCCATAACTATTACTACTATTGATTACTAGGTTTTAGGTGGTAGGTATTGGGGGTTAGGTCGCACTTAATGAAGTCAGAAGTTAGAATTAATAAGTCATAAGTCAGAAGTTAACCCACCCCTCGCCCCTCCCCCTCCCAGGAGGGGAAGCAGGGGATTTGAGCAAGGCTCCAAAAATATTTCGCTTTAAAAGACGGGGTTGCGCAACCAAATTATAACGAATATATAAGAATAAGAAAACTGCTATATTCTATGGTTTAAAAGAAAACCTCAATTCTCAGATCTGATTCCTGATTGCTATACATCCATTACTAACAACTCTTGGCAATTTTGAATAAACTGAACAGGAACATTTACCGATCTAGTTGCTAAAACTACGTAAGCATTCAGCTATCAGCAGTCAGCTATCAGCAATTAATAATGAATAATTACTTGTCATACAATTTATCTTTCATTAATGGATAATGGATAATGGATAATGAATAATTACCTCTCCCTTTTAGGGAGAGGATTGACCAATAAGGAAAAAATTTATTTTTTTCCCCTTGAAAGGGGAGGCTTTTAACCAGAATTGTTTAGTTGTTTAATTATTTAATTATTAATTATTCGGTAATAGTGCGCTTAGTAATTCTTAGCCAAACCTAAGTTTTACTAATAGCTGTTATCTTTTATTAAGCGCAACTTCATAGAGAAATGGTATCAGATTGAGTCCGGAGACTTTGACAGTAACTTTTTATTCTTTCCTCAATTTCAAAGGTTGCTA
>NZ_JAAHGK010000049.1:0-13173 GCF_010672505.1 Okeania sp. SIO2B9
CAATTGAAGAAGGAGACAGGAGACAGGAGACAGGAGACAGGAGGAAAATTACATGGGGATTCTCACCCCAAGTAATTTTGAACACCGTGTAGACGGTGGGGTATTAAACCCACAAAGAAAATGATAAGTTAGGACATTTCCTCTACTGCCTACTGCCTACTGCCTACTGCCTTTTCTTGTCCTAACCAAAACGTACTGCTATACCTGGAAAACCACCCTTGGCCAGAGAGAAAACCGAACTAGAGAAATAGCCTACACTAATAACTACAGTAAACAAAATAGCAATTCATTTTCTATGCCTCTATTAAGCGAAAGAACCTTAGAAGTTGGACAACAATTAGAAGGCTTTGAGGTAAAAGCCATTACCCCCCTCAAGCAACAGCAGATGGTGGCATATCAACTGGAGCATCTGAAAACTGGTGCCAAATTGCTACACCTCTACTCAGAAGATGCGGAAAATCTGTTTTCCATTAGTTTTCCTACTCCTCCGCCAAATAGTACAGGAATACCCCACATTCTAGAACATTCTGTTTTAGCAGGTTCAGAAAAATATCCTGTACGGGAACCATTTTTTGAAATGCTAAAAATGAGTCCGGCAACTTTCATCAATGCTATGACTGGACCTGACTGTACTTATTATCCAGTCTCCAGCAAAGTCAAACAAGACTTATTCAACCTGGCAGAAGTATACTTTGATGCAGTATTTCATCCTCTGCTGACTGAAAACACATTCAAACGGGAAGGCCACCATCTAGCTCCTGCCGACCCAGAAAATCCTCAAGGCGAGCTAAAATTTACTGGAGTAGTCTATAATGAGATGAGTGGTGTCTTTTCAGACCCCGAACAAAGGTTAGATAGTATTGCCAACCGGATTCTATTTCCTGACAACATTTATGGCCTTGAATACGGAGGCGACCCGAAAAATATTCCCGAACTAACTTACGAAGATTTCCGGGAGTTTCACGCCAACTATTATCATCCTAGCAATGCTTACTTTGTATTCTATGGGAATATTGCCACTCCAGAATATCTAAAATTTTTGGCTGAAAAGTTAGATGTTTTTGAACAACGGAAACCCAACATCAACATTACTCCTCAGTCTCAATGGAGCGAACCCCGTTTCCAAGAAGATTCTTATCCTATTAGTGCAGCAGACTCGGCAGAAGAGAAAACTTATATTATGCTCAAATGGTTGGTGGGAGATAGCACCAACTCTGATGAATGGGTTGCCTTGGATATTCTCAGTCGAATACTTTTGGGAAATGAAGGGGCACCATTAAAAAAGGCGATCGTTGAGTCTCAAATAGGTCAAGACTTACTACGGTCTGGAGTAGACTCTGTAGGTAAAGAAACTACTTTTCATATCGGTATTCAAGGTAGCGAACCAGACCGTGGTGAAGCATTCAGTCAGTTAGTTATTAATACTCTCACAGAACTTGCAGAGACCGAACTTGAACCTAATCTTGTGGAAGCAGCTTTCCAACAAGCAGCATACCAACATCAAGAAATTGCCAGTATGTATCCTTTGCGGATGTTGTTCCGGGTGATGCAAACTTGGATTTATGGTAACGACCCGTTAACGTTTTTGCAGATCGGCGATCGCCTCGTTGAATGCAAACAACGTTATCTTGAAAACCCTAGTTATTTCAACAACCTCATCCGCGAAAAGTTACTCAACAACCCCCACCGTTTAACTTTAATATTGAAGCCAGACCAAGAATGGCAATCTACTTATGACCAAGAAATAGCAGCACAAGTGGAAGAGGTACGTTCTCAACTGACTCCAGAAGAGCTAGAGCATATAGCTAACGAAGCAGAAGCACTAGAAGTAGAGTCAGGAACTCCCAACGATCCAGAAGCAGTAGCGAAACTACCTCAACTACAGGTAAGCGACTTACCGCCAAAACCAGATGATATTCCTACTGATGTCGAACAGATTGATGGTGGAGTGACACTATTACGCAACCATGTGTTAGCAAATGGGGTAAACTATTTACAACTAGATTTTAGTCTGCGGGGGTTGCCTGAAGATTTGTGGTTGTATGTACCTACTTATATAGATGCTTTGCGGAAGTTGGGTGCTGGGGATATGGATTACGAACATATTGCCCGACGCATTGCTTCTTATACAGGGGGAATTAATTTTAGAACTCAGTTGCGGACTCATGCTCAAGACCCTTATCGTCCTATACATGGATTTCGTGTTACTCTGAAAACCCTTGACGAACAACTAGAGCAAGCATTAGATTTATTGCGAGATTTGATTTTTGCAGTCAACCCTCGCGATACAGCTAGACTACGAGATGTTGTTAATCAGTCTCTGGCTCAATGTAGTTCTGATTTGGTTTACAATGGTATCTACACAGCCATGTTGCGAGCTAGTGCTGGCATGACAGCAGAAGCTAAAATTAGCCAAGTTATTAACGGTTTGCCTCAATTAGAGTTGCTGAATAAAGTATGCGATCGCTTTGATGAGCATGGGGCAAATTTGATGGCTAAAGTCGAAACTATCCGCGATTATGTTGCGAATCAACCTTTAACTGCTAGTTTCACTGGTTCCGACAATGGTTATGAGGTGGTGAAGAACACCCTATCAGAGTGGAGTCAGCAGCAACAGCAACAACCAGGAGAGAATTTTGCTAATCGCTTCGATCCTATTTACAATCTACGGGAAGGTTTGGCAGGCCCAGTACAGGTAGCTTATTGCGTTCAGACTATGCCTGCTCCTCACTTCAGCCATCCAAAATCTCCATTGTTAGCATTGGGCGCTCATTTGTTAGGTTTGGGTTATCTATTCAGTGAAATTCGTTTGAAGGGTAATGCTTACGGTGCTGGATGCTCTTACAGTGGGTTAGGAAAGGTTATTTCTTTGTATTCTTACCGAGACCCTCATGTGAGTCGCACTCTTGAGGTGTTTACTGGTTTGATAGATTATATCAAGGATTTAGATTGGACTCAGACTGATGTTGACCGAGCTATTATTGCTACCATTCAGGATGATTCTCCAGTGTTACGCCCAGAGATGGCAACAAGTTTAGCCTTAGAGCGTTATTTGATAGGGCAAACTACTGAAGTACGAGAGGAACGTTATCAGCGATCGCTTAATGCTACGGTAGCGGATGTGAAGCAAACTTTGTTAGATGTGTTTAGTTCAGGAATGGAACACAGTAACATTTGTGTGATGTCTTCTCGCGCCAAATTAGAAGAAGCAAACGATCAAATGGAAGGAAACACGTTGGAAATTTCTGACATTATGTGATTTGAGAATGATTAGATAAAATTAGTTGATTAGTTAATCACTTAATGGCTAATAGCTAATAGCTGAATAGGTTATTAGTTGTTAGCCATTAGCTGACAATTATATCATATTCGGTAGAAAAGTTATAATTAGGCTCGTAGTTGGGCTTTAGCCCTAAGACAAGTATTTATAGCAGAAGGAAGGACCGAAGTTGGAAAAATCTTACGTTGTCTGAGTTTTAGGCTTTTGAACTGTCCGCGCCCTTTCCTTCGACTGGTATAGAACCCCTAACCGTATCTTCGCGGTGCGTAAAAAATTTTGAGCTACTCCTTGGTCTTTATGTAGAAGCAATAAAGGAAAAATACTCGCTACACACCCCCAGCACCCCATCTTCACAAGGGTAGGTAATGCAGCTTAGGGTCAGACGATACCTTGTGCTTCCCACACCTCCCACACTTCCCACACCTCCCACACCTCCCTATATTTTTTAAATAGAACCCATTTGGGATCTATAAGTTATATTGAGGGGTTGCAAATTAATCCAGCATCAGTTATAGTAATTAATGGCCGTGGGGCACACGGTTAAATAAAAAGCTTGTGGAGATGGTCTGACGGGGGTACAACTCAACTTGTTTGATTTGTTACCTAGTTAAGAATCTGCGAAGCAAGAATCTCCCATTATAATCTTTTGATTTAACGGTGAGAGTGTCAATTGATGCAATAATATTTCGGCACTATGAGCAATAATACTATCCCGTTATGCCCGAAATTCCCCAATTTCCTGAAGCTCTTGCTGAAGCTCTCAATAACTTTCCAGAGCTAGATTTAGACCTACCAGACCCAGAAGATGAAAATATTCCAGACTCAGACTTTGAAAAAGTAGTAGACACAGCATGGAAAGTTTGCGATCGCTTCGACCTCCAGACAGAAATCTGGCGGGGGCGCATCTTAAGAATCATCAGAGACCGAGAAAAAAAAGGAGGCGATGGGCGAGGCAGCGGATTTCTAAATTGGCTCAAGGAAAGAGAAATCAGCAAGAGTCAAGCTTATGCCCTGATAGAATTGGCCAATAGTGCTGATACTTTAATTGCAGAAGGACATTTAGACCCAGACTCCATTAATAATTTTAGTAAACGGGCCTTTGTAGAAACAGCAAAATCAGTTCCAGAAGTCCAAGAAATGGTGACAGATGCAGCAAAAAAAGGCGATCGAATCACCAGGCGAGAAGTCAAACAACTAGCAGATGAATGGATGGCCATTAGCTCAGATTTACTTCCCAGCGAAATAAAAGAAAAGGCCACATCTGGTTCCATGCCACCACGTTATTTAGCTCCCCTAGTGCGAGAAATGGAAAAATTACCAGAATCTCATGTGAGCGCAATTCAAGAGGAGATCGTCCAAATTCCAGAATTAGATACCGTCAAGCAATTGACCTCAGATGCTCGTAACCTTTCTAAATATCTTGATGCAGCAGCAAAAGTTCAAGCATTGAATGAATCACCATTAGACATGGAAATGGTTCTAGAAGAAGCTTTGAGATTAGAATGTCTGAATGTAGTCGCCGATCTAGTCAAACAGTCTGGTCAACTAGAAGCAACAACTGCTAAACTTTACAGCACCTGGAAACGAGTAGGTAATTTATCAGAACGGTTATTTGTTGATACTGGTGCTAGTACACCTCATTTACGACACTTGTTAGGGTGTTTAGACAAACTATCTAATAATGTAATTGAAATCCGTCTAAGTGAAGTCAATGACCAAATTATTCGCCTACAAATACTCTCTGATGGAGATTGAAGAAAAAGTCAGGATACAGCAATTCTGGAAACAGAATTAATGGGATGGAGATTGCCGATATCAGTCACATTAATTAGGGTTTGCTGAAAAATTTCGATGAATAGACATCTCCAAAAATAAAAAATCAAATCAATTATCGTATAGAAATTATCAATTCTTTCTTCCTATTCCCTATTCCCTCTTTTCTGAAGATGTCTAATGAGGTGAGGAGTCAGGAAGACCTCCTCAGGAGTCATATCAAATCCGGTAGCATTGGTGTAATTAGATTCATAGTGTGGGGAGATCAAGAAAGATTTGGCAATGGCGCTGTGATGGAACATTTTTTTATACCGAACCCGAGCGGATTTGATATAATTAACGACAATGGGACGTTGGATTCAACGTCCCTAAAGCTTCTCCAGAAGCAATACTGATAATAGGTTACTTAACTTTCCGGCGTTGCTAATTTGAGGTATAGCGCTGTGCGCAGGCAACAGGCAACAGGCAACAGGCAACAGGGAGAATAAAAATCTGTTTGCGCAGCATCTCCGTTGGAATAATATAAGACTTTTAGCTATTGGACACCTCTTGTAATTTGTAAATATGCCAGCGCACATTGCTATATGATATCATTCAGGATAAGAGGGCGAGCAAAAAACTTTCTCCTTATACTCGGGGTTTGTTATTCTTTCTTCCCTCCTGACTCCTAACTTCCCCTCCCCTCCTGGGAGGGGTTAGGGGTGGGTTTACTCCTAAGTAATTAGGATTAATATCATACACCTGCTTCAGCAACGCCAACTTTCCGATCCCTAGATTAATTCTGGCGTATTCTCATCAAAATCATCAAAACCATCATCATCATCACTATCATCATCATCATCTATTAAGTCATCTTCTAGGTCGCCAGGAAAATCAGACTCAAAATTATCGGAGACAAAATCTGAGTCATCTAAAACTGACTCACTATTGTTTAAAATCTGAGGAAAATCAGGCATACGATCGTCTATCAATTGATTTTGATCTTGAGATATGCCTTGAGAATCTGCAAAATTATTATTCACAGGTGATAAATTCAGACCACTTTCTAATTCTAATGAACGTGCTGTTTGATCGTCTAACACTACACTTTGTAAATTATCTTCCTCAATCAGATCCACATCCTCATCCCAACTTTGTTCCAAACGACTAATCTCTGCACTCAGAGCATCTTCATAAGCATTAAAACCAGTACCTGCTGGAATCAACCGCCCAATAATCACATTTTCCTTCAATCCCCTTAACCAATCAGACTTACCTTCAATTGCCGCCTCCGTTAAGACCCTTGTAGTCTCTTGGAAACTAGCTGCCGAAATAAAGCTATCTGTATTCAAGGATGCTTTTGTAATCCCTAACAACATTGGCGTATACTGAGCTGTTGCTCCACCAGTAATAGACATAGCCTCATTCACCTGTTCCACTTGTCGTAATTCTATCAACTCTCCAGGCAACATAGTAGTATCACCACCATCATCAATCCTCACCTTAGCAGTCATCTGACGCACAATTACTTCAATATGTTTATCAGAAATATCTATACCCTGAGATTGATAAACCGCCTGCACTTGGTCTACCAAAAACTGCTGACAAGCCTCAAAACTCCTCAAACAAGCCTCATAAATGCTTTCATGGTCGCGGTAATAGTTGAAGAAAATCTCCAGAATTTCATGGGGGTTTCGGGGTCCATCTGTGAGTGATTCACCCACATTTACATTTTGTCCATCAGAAGCAATCACATTCTGCCCAGGACCGATCGGATAATCTGTAATTGTTCCGTCAGGCGAAACCACACTAACCTCCACATTATCCTCATTAACCTTAACCTGAGCTTGACCAGGATACTTCACTAAAATACAAGACTCTTTTGGTTTGCGAGCCTCCAAAAGTTCCTCAATTCGAGGTAAACCCTGAATAATATCCCCAGTCTTAGCACGCTCAAATACCAACAGTACTAAATTATCTCCTCGTTGTACCAAATCTCCATCCATGGTCAGCAGTATCGCCCCTGCAGAAACACGATAAGGTCGGCCTTGACGTAAGATAACTTGATAACCTTCTTCACCATTATCTGCAACTGTTTTCTGAATTTTAGAAACCAGACCTGAGTGTTCAATAAATACTCCAGGAGCAATTTCCGTACCAGCAACTAATAAATCCCCTTGAGCTACAGATGGCAAAGTATTAACTGGTATTTTAATTAAGTCAGCATCTCTGACGATCAAAATACGACGAATAGCTTCCGAACCTTCTTTAATACCCCGTACCTCACCAGCTTCCTTAGATAAAATTTCTGTGCGAGCAACCACTGCTCCAGCTTCAATTACATCCCTATCTTTAACCAAAAGTTCAGTACTTGTACTACCATGAGTTGTATCTGCCGTTACATCGCGACGAATTACTAAAGATTCTAGAATCACCAACTGCAAACGCATTACTCCCTCTTCCTTTGGATCTGGTGATAACTCAATATCAGCAGCTAATTGAGGAGCTTCTTCTCCAATCTCTAATACTAACTGGGTTCGCAGTAATTCTACACCTTCTACAGATTTAACTCGTTCCCCATCTTTAAAAGGAATGCGTTGTACTGCTCTTAACTCAATGGAAGAATTAATTGATTTTTGAGAAGGAACACCAGGGTCATCAGGCACATTAAATTCCGTCACAGGTCGTAATAATAATCCAGGGTTTTCTGGAGTTTCTACATATTCAATATACTTTAACTCAGAGACTATTAATCCTGGCACCACTTCCTTTCCTGGCATTGCAATCTGACCATTGATTAGAGTCAAATCCCCTAAATCTGTTTCATAATCTCCACTATGTAGTTCACCTGGTTTAATTACCACTTCCCTGAGAATATCATTTTTTTGGTGTACTTCTACAACTCCATTAGACAGACAGAAAATATCCTTAACTATTTCTGTACCCGCTTCTACATATTGACCATCTTCTACCAATAGCAAAGATATATCTTTATTGACTTCGTGGCATTCTTCAGGAATCCATAGTAGTGTACCACCTTTTGTCACCTCGTAGCCTTGTTTAGCTTTACCACGTTTAAGAACTTCTACTCCGGCATATTTAATGATGCCACCTGTAGTAGTTTTATAATTTTCTTCTAAAAGTTCAGCAATAACTTCGTGGTTGGCAACCTTACTGCCAGGAGTAACTTTCAAAGCAAATCGTTGATGATTTTGGGCTTCAATGATATACTGGTCTCGGTTAGCAATGGTTTCCATCCTAACTTTTGCCTGGTCTAGTCGCACACTTGCAGTGATGACTTCAATCTCACGAGGTAGATTATTTTGTGCTTTCGTATGCACTGGCAGTTCGGTAGGAACGTTAGTCGTAGTCACTGATCCTTCAGACTCATCCGTTGTTGCCTGTGGAGTTCCTGCACTCAACATATTTTGAGTTTTTTCCGTAGAAGGAATTCGTACCACACCGCCATGCTCTGTCACCAACTTAGTCACAGCAATTACACTATTAACATTAATTGTAGTAGCATTTTTGATTACTGCTTCTGCACCTGGTGGCAGATTATAAACTTCTCCTGATAATATCCATATCAGACCTCCTCTTTGAGCAATGCGCGTTGTTGTTCCTTGTCTATCTACCTTTTCTTCCTGCACCAACTTAGCAAATAGAACCTCCCCTGCTAAATCTGAGGCTACTTCTTTTGTAACTTTCTCCGTTGTTTTTCTGACCTGACCTGCCTTTGGTACTTCTGCTAAAATGTCTCCTGCTAACACTTGTTGGTTATTTTGCACCATCAAAATAGAACCTTGAGCAATGAATATACTTTCTTGACCGCCATTAGTTCCTACTATTGTCAGGTCAAAATTATTTTCTGCAATCATTGCTTCATCCCCATGACGAGTCCGGAATGACCTGGTACGCACAGTTGATGGATACTTGACAATACCTGCAAAAGGAGATGTGAACTGACGTGCTACTTCCCCTGTAAATACACCACCAGTATGGAATGTCCGCATTGTTAATTGAGTACCTGGTTCGCCGATAGACTGAGCAGCAATAATCCCAATAGCTTCTCCCATATCTACTATATGACCATGAGCTAAACTCCACCCATAGCACTGTTGACAGACAGAACGAGGTGATTCACAAGTCAACGGCGATCGCACAAATACTTTTTCTACACCTGCTTTACCTATTGCTTTAGCTAAGTCTTCTGTAAATACTTGATTTCTTACTGCTTGAATACCACCACTACTAATAATTTCTCCTGTTTCTGGATGTTTAACATCTTCTCCTGCAACTCTACCCAATAACCTGTCTTGTACGGGAATTAACACGCGTTCACCATCTTTCATGCTTGTCACCGTTACTCCCCGCTTTGTGCCACAGTCTGCTTCCCGAACTATTACATCCTGAGAAACATCAACTAAACGACGAGTCAAATAACCGGAGTCCGCAGTCCTCAATGCTGTATCAACCAAACCTTTGCGCGCACCATAGGAAGAGATAATATATTCTGTTACAGTTAAACCTTCCCGGAAATTAGTCTTAATTGGCAAGTCAATAATTTCCCCTTGTGGATCTGCCATCAGACCACGCATTCCCACTAACTGACGCACCTGAGAAATATTACCCCGCGCTCCAGAAAATGCCATCATATAAACTGAATTCAGAGGGTCTGTTGCCTTAAAGTTACGGACTACCTCATCCTTAAGATTTTCACTGGTAACATTCCAGGTATCAATTACTTTTTGAAACCGTTCTACTTCAGTAATTTTTCCTTTAGTATAGCGGTCAGTTGTATCACGAATTTCTTCCTCTGCTGCATCTAAAAGTTGTCGTTTAGAAGCAGGTATTCGTAAGTCATCAACACTAATAGAAACTCCTGCTTTTGTGGCATAACGAAATCCTAAATCTTTCAGTTTATCTGCCATGTGTGCAGTTCTGGCTGTACCATAATTATTAAAAGACCAAGAAATTAGCTTTTTCAGTTGACCTTTATTAACAACTCTATTCCGAAAAATCATGTTATTCTCTACCTTTGTTTATTAGTTTACTAATTTTATTTACAGCAGTTTTCGAGTTGATGAGGTACAAAGTTTTATTGTTCTAGGGAACAGGGAACAGGGAACAGGAAATATCAGAATAGTTTTACCGAATAATTAATAATTAATAATTAAATAATTCTGGTTTAAACCCTCTCCTTTTAAGGGGAAAAAAAGTGCTAGGATATTTCCTTATATTCAATCAATAACGGTTAAAACCCGAGGTAATTATCAATTATCAATTATCCATTATCCATTAATGAAAACTGTACCTCACGCTTCCTCAAAAGTGCTGTAGATCAAAAACTGTTCTTCAAGGAAATAGAAAAGAGTAAGTAGTTTTGTTTTCTGCTTCCTTACCTTTTCCTTCTGTTAGCGATCAACAGCGGTGTCAGCTCAGTTTGCTAATTTGCGACCTGGTTTGTGGCACTTTCCACCTCTGTCGCTGACGTGGTGAGTTAGTGCGGTCTTTCAGGTTTCCCTGAGTGGAGCAACTAATACCGTTTCACGGAAGTCACAAGTCAAAACTCAGAAGTCAAAAGTGAAAGTTTATAGACTTAAAGTAATGGTTATACACTAATTTCAGCTTATTCTTTCACATCATCAGTTGCCAACTATGGCGTTACTGATTTGAGGTACGATATCTTTCCGGATAAGAAGGCAAGCAAAAGACTTTCTCCTTCTACTCGGGGTTTCTTTTTCTTTCTTCCCTCCTGACTCCTGAGGACTGACTCCTGACTCCTTACAAAACACTTTGAATTGTTTGATTGAGAATTATACGACCAGGTGTTGTCACCACAAACTGTGTCGCTGCTTCTCCATTTATTTCCCGCACCTGGCGAGATTTAATATGAACCTGTTTAATTTTTCCCTGTGGAGTATAATGAACCCGATACAAGTGATAACGCTTCACTACCTCTCCATTTTCTAGAGTTTTCTCTGACTTCAACTCTCCCAAAGTATCAGGTAATATTTTGCTATCCAATGGCATCCAATAACTTTTAACCGCCACTTCTTCTGATATCTGTTGGATATCGGGAGGCATTTCTTCTGGTTTATCTGTTTCGACCGTAACATCACCAGGCAACCTCAAATATACATAAGTATGTAAACCTAGCTTAGACTGTTCATAAGCTAAAACTACATCATTAAAGTTAGCAAAATATAGTTCTTTTCCACCTTGTTCTCTATGGTTTTCTGCTGTCAGATAATAACAACCTAATACCATATCTTGAGAAGGCGTAATAATTGGACGACCAGTCGCTGGAGACAGAATATTATTCGATGACAACATCAATAATCTTGCCTCTGCTTGCGACTCTAGAGAAAGTGGCACATGAACCGCCATTTGGTCGCCATCAAAGTCAGCATTAAATGCCGGACAAACTAAAGGATGTAACTGAATTGCACGACCATCCACTAAAATAGGTTCAAAAGCTTGAATACCTAATCTGTGTAAAGTCGGTGCCCGGTTCAACATCACTGGATGACCTTCTATTACTTCCTCCAGCACATCCCAAACATTCGGGTCTCCTCTTTGAATCAGTTTTTTGGCAGCTTTAATATTATTAACTAATCCCTGACGAATCAACCGATGAATTACAAATGGTTGAAACAATTCTATCGCCATTTCTCGTGGTAAACCACACTGATTAATTGCCAATTTCGGTCCGACAACAATTACCGAACGCCCTGAATAATCAACCCGTTTACCTAACAAGTTTTGCCGGAAACGACCTTGTTTTCCTTCGATAATATCACTCAAAGATTTCAGAGGTCTGTTGTTTGCACCTACCACAGTACGACCACGACGACCATTATCAATCAAAGCATCAACTGCCTCTTGCAACATTCGTTTTTCATTACGGATAATAATCTCTGGTGCTAAAATTTCTTGCAGTCTTGCCAAGCGATTATTTCGGTTAATAACTCGTCGATAAAGATCGTTTAAATCGCTAGTTGCAAAGCGACCACCATCCAACTGTACCATTGGACGTAAATCGGGTGGAATAACTGGAATAGCATCTAAAACCATCCATTCCGGTCTTGAACCCGTAGCGACAAAATTATCAATTACTCGCAAACGTTTGATTAATTTGGCGCGTTTTTGACCTTTAGAATTAGCAATTTCTTCCCTTAGTTTTTCTGCTTCCTCCTCTAGAGCAAGATTTTGTAATAAGACTTGTAGAGCTTCAGCACCAATGCCAACTTCAACCCCTACTATTGTTGAATCTTCGCTATAAATTTGATCTTCAATTTCTAGCCAAACATCCTCTGTTAACAGTTGCTTATAACTTAAACTTTCGTGATTCCCTGGATCTAATACCACATAAGCATTGAAGTAAACAATTTGTTCTACATCTCGCAATGGCATATCTAACAAAATTGCCATATAACTCGGAATACCCTTGAGATACCAAACATGAGTAACTGGTGCTGCTAATTTTATATATCCCATACGGTGACGGCGCACCCGTGACTCAGTTACTTCTACTCCACATCTTTCACAAACAATACCTCTATGTCGGACTCGCTTATACTTTCCACAATGACATTCCCAATCTTTCGCCGGGCCAAAGATGCGTTCGCAAAACAATCCATCCATCTCTGGTTTGAGAGTCCGGTAATTAATAGTTTCTGGCTTAGTAACTTCTCCGACGACTGTACCATTTGGTAAAGTTCTTTCTCCCCAGAGACGAATTCTTTCTGGAGAAGCTAGACCAATTTTGACATAATCAAATCTTTGTTCAAGTTTTGGCATTTTTACAATAAAGAGTTAAGACTACAAAATTAACAGGCATTGCACATTCAGCGAATGATTTTGGATTAGGGAACTGAGGAATTGTTATACCGTTTCACTAAAGTCACCAAGTCAAAAATCAGAAGTCAGAAGTGATATTAATGGAACTTAAAACCTCAACTATACAGTAATTTCAGGTTATTATTTTACTTCATCAGTTACCAACTATTTGTGATATTTTTTAAGTGAATTGGTATTAGTAATGATTAATATTCGGTTTTTTTGAGTCACACTCCAAACCGCTCAACTAAACTTACTAAAAAGTCTGAAAGTATAGTCATTCGTAGTGGTTCAAGCAC
>NZ_JAAHGK010000490.1:0-5058 GCF_010672505.1 Okeania sp. SIO2B9
TGACTAATAAATGATTGGTGTTCAGAACTAGATAATCCTTGTTGAAGTACATTTAAAACTTCAGCTAAATTTCCTTCTATTAAGGATTTAACTGCTAACCATAATTCAGGAAAAACTTGACTTTTTATAACTCCATTTTCATCTATTGTCGCAGAAATATATTCACCTTCAGACAACCAAAAATAACTGAATTATTGTTCATAAACTCGCCCAACTAAATATTCTTTGACTCCATTACGTTGATAGACTTTTAATTTATCATGCAAATCATAAGCAGCACTACTAGCAGCAACTTCAACAATTAATTCTGGTGCTCCTTCTATATAATCATCCTCACTAATTGTTGTTTGTCCTCCCAAACTTGGTTCAATAAATAATATGGCATCTGGTTGAGGTTCATTATTTTTATCTAAACGAGAGTAGTATTATCGACACTCCTAACTCCAGGAGTAGCAGCAGTATACACTTCTAACCAAGTATTAATCTGAAGATGAGGTTCTCCATGGGCAGAAAATCTTAATGGTGAAGTCATATAAACAATTCCTTCAATAAGTTCAGCTTTTTTATGTTTTGGCATGGAAAAGCAGCGCTTTTCAAACTCATTTCTAGTTAAGCGATCGCCATTTTCTCAAGGTATTATTTTGATTTTAATCATAGTCTTATTATATTATTGTTGTTTTTCACTAAGTATAGACTACATAACTTCTAGATGCTTTGATTGGAGAAAAAATATCTGTATTCTCCCTAGATGAAAACAGTTATAAAATTCAATATTTCATAATTATTATGACCAAGGATAAAAATATGGGCATACAAAAAAAGATTAAAAAGCGTTTCGGTACAGAAATGCTGTTTGCGGAGCATTCCGGTACGGAAAATGCTGATAGCTAGTTAAACAAACTATCTACAAATTGTTAAGTATTCACAATATTTAGACACCTGATTGTGTGATTTTTTGCTGCCCTACTTAACTTAAATATTAGCCATTCTATCCTCAACCATCATTCGCACAACATCTGGCATTTTATACTGTGCTTTCCATGCTAATTTTTCTTTAGCTTTAATTGGATTTGCCCTACCTACAGAAATATCTGTAGGGCGATATAAACTCCGGTCTACCTCTACATAATTTTGCCAATTTAATCCTACAGCAGCAAAAGCTTCTATGACAAAATCTTGCAAAGGATAAGTTTCTCCAGTAGCAATTACATAATCATCTGGTTCTTCCTGTTGCAACATCAAATACATTGCTTCTACATATTCGGGGGCCCAACCCCAATCTCTCTGCACTGAAATATTTCCTAAATGCAATTTTTCATTACTTCCATTAGCAATTTTACAAACAACTGAAATAATTTTTTGAGTTACAAAACGTTGAGGTCTGAGGGGAGATTCGTGATTAAATAATATGCCAGAACAAGCAAATAAATTGTAAGCTTCTCGATAATTTGCCACTTCCCAAAAGGCTGTAGATTTAGCAACAGCATAGGGACTTCTTGGGCGAAAAGGAGTGATTTCTGTAGCAGGTTGACCGCCTGTATCGCCAAAACATTCGCTGGAGCTAGCATTATATAATTTAATTTTTGCTCCGGTAAATCTAATTGCTTCTAATAAATTTAATGTGCCAGTAGCGATACTTTCTAATGTTTCTACAGGTTGTTGAAAAGATAGACCTACTGAACTTTGACCTGCTAGATTATAAACTTCATCTGGTTGATATTTGGTTAATATTTGTAAGACACTTCTAAAGTCAGTTAAAGACATAGAGTCTAATTTTATTTTGTCACGAATATCTAAACGATATAAGTTGTTAAAAGTAGACATTTGGGCATCTCGGGAAGTGCCACAAACATTATAACCTTTTTCTAGTAATAGTTTGGCTAAGTAGGAACCGTCTTGACCTGAAATTCCGGAAATTAATGCTGTTTTCATAATTTTTAAGGAAGGAGAAAAAGAGATAAATATTTAGGACTTGCTGAATAAGTCTGAAATTTTAATTAATCAAAGTTTTAAGGGTTATTGAGATATTCATGTAGTGCAATAAAAACAAATAAGTCGAACTGTATGTCAAAATTCAGACATTTTTTTGAACTGAAACAGTGAAATTTTTTCTACTGTTAAACTTCAATAAACTATTGCCTTTCCTCGCCTACTTTTTTTCACCATACCCTATATTAGAAGGCTGACTTTATTGCCTTTTCCAGGTAATAAGTCAGGAGTAAGAATTAATAAGAATGTTTTTTGACTTTTCCTGACTCTATCCTTACCTAATTGGGTTAAATATCTCATTATTCTATAATACCATTTTGAAAAAAAGAATGCTTAACTTAGACGACACTTCAATTATTAAGTAATTAACACGCTAACTGAATAAATTTTTTGATAATTAGCAGGCCATTTATTGTTAATTATTCTGATGTTTAGTTCTCCCCTACTTTTGTACGGGCAAATGGCTATTCGGCCATACTCCTGCCCAATGCAAAAATGTAGCAAACATTTATCGCGCTTGCTATAACTTCTGACTCCTGTATTCTGACTTCTTTTTCAAAGATATCTTTTGATTAAAAACAACAGGTTATTGCCTAAATGTAATCTCTATATAGAAGCCTTATTCAGGTTATATAAAACATATTTTGGAGTTAGATTAAAATGGTTATTTTTCAGACTTTACGATCTATTTTAGTTTTCTTGCACATCATTTATAATTGCTATAGATTTATACAATCTAGCCTTTCTCAAGTTACTGAGGTACAGTTGTTTTTCTTCTTTTCTATTCCCTATTCCCTACTCCCACGCAGCAAAATAATTTTTGACCTCACGCCTCTTAGGAATTGCTATATATCAATCTGGAATTGTTTCTGCTAGAATTTTCGCTAAATTTTTGAGATGTGCTGCGTAGTTTTTTGTATTTTGATTAGGTGGTATTTTTTCCTGATTTTCTAGTTTTAGTTTGGTTTTTTCTAGTTCGGTTTGAGTTTCTTGAAGTTGAGATTTACAGGTATTCAATTCTTCTTGATACTTGAAATATTTAGATTGAGATTGTTCTAATTCTACCTGTACTTCATCGAGTTGGAATTGGGTAATTTCTAATTCTTCTCGCACATCATATAGTTCTGAAGAAGATTTATCTAACTCTGCTTGAATTTGTTGTAGTTGTGCTTCGGCATTTTTGGCAGTTCCTTGATTTTGCTGAAGTTGAGACTGAGCAGATACTAATTGTGCGGAAAATTCGTCTCGCTGAGATTTAGTATTTTCTAATTCTGTTTGAATTTGCTGTAGTTGTGCTTCGGAATTTTTGGTTTTTTCTTGGTTTTGCTGAAGTTGAGACTGAGATTTTTCTAATTCTTCTAATATTTGGTCTCTTTGAGATTGGATATTTTCTAATTCTTCACGATTTTGTTGAAGTTGAGATTGGGTAGATATTAATTTCTGAGAAAGTTCATCTTTCTGAGACTGAATATTTGCTAACTCGACTTGATTTTCCTGAAATTTTACCTCCAATGAAACACTATTCCCTATTTCTGAAATATCCACATCTCGAAAAACTGGCGTACTATTCCAAGGTTCAAAAGGTATAAGTTTTGCAGTGGAAAAATGAGGTCGAAAGAAATATTTTCCGACTTCATTTAATAGACAAGCAGCAAAAGCAAAGGGAGTGTTAGAAATAGCAACAAAATCACACTTACTCAATAAGAAAAAATTCAGATATTCTTGATTAACTTCTATCCCCAAGTCTTGAGCGGTTACAGGATGATATTCAGCAAAATAAACCAGAGGTAATTCCTCTATATTATCGCTGGCAATAAATAAAACTGGTTCCTCTAAAGTTTCCCATAAACCATCTAACCAAATTTTATACCACTCACTCGGAGCAACAGCAAAATTACTATTTTCCTCTGAATGTGATTGTAAATGTAAACCAATGATAGTGTTGCCACGAGAGTGTAATTTTTCCCAAGCAAGTTTTACTTTTTCCTCTACCTCTAGTGCAGGTTGAAACAAAGAACAAAAATATTCTTTAAAGGGCACATAATAGCGAGTGTGATATAAAAATTCTCCATGAATATCTACATTTTTCAAAATTTCTGTATTACCGAGGATAAATTCATTATCATTCTCCCCAACTTCAGGTAAATCTTCAGAAATCTCTCGATCTTTATGCCCAAATAATTCTTGCCCTATCCATTTTGGAGTCTCTACTGATAAGCAATTTTCTTGAGCATATATTTTCAAGAAACCATACTGAAAAATTTGATTACCTAATCCACCATTTTTGCCAAGAGTAGACATACTAATTACTTGTTTTCTCACATAAAAAGCATCTCCCCAAGAAGGATGAAAAGGCGTGGCAACTGCTATTTTACCAAAACCAGTCTGTGCTAAAAACTCATCAATTTTTTCTGCCAAAGCACAACCTTCATAGAGTTCTTCATAATTGATTTTTGTGTAAACTGCATCTATATATTTAAGTAGATTAGTTGCACCTTGTAATGCCAAAAGTTCTGCCCCTTGAATATCTAGATTGAGAATATTAAAATCTGCTGGTGTTAGTCCTAATTCTGATAGCAAAGTATCAAGAGTTTTTGACTCAACAGTTAGTTGATGTGTTTCTTTAATATTTGGATAAATATTTCGATAAAATTTCAAAGGCAAAATGGAACTACTCTGTCCCATGGAGTTAACATATAATTTTACTTTTCCATTTTGATTACTAATAGCATAGTTAACAGCTTGCACATCAATAGATACTTCGGCAATATTTGTTTTTAGCCTTTCAAATACTGTGGGGTTAGCTTCAATGAAAAGAATTTTTGAAATATTTAACCCTTGATAAGTTTTAATATCTTTACCCTCATAAGCACCTACATGAATAATGCCTCTAGGAAAAATTTGGTTTTGAAAGCAAAGGTTCTTTAAATCTAATTTCATGACTACTAATACTTAGATAATTTCAGTTCAGAAAAAAATAAATATGTCGCTCTACCACTAATAAAATCAATCTTTAACCAAGAAGAGAACTATTTCTTAGCTAAAGTAGTAGAGCAGAGGTAAAATTCA
>NZ_JAAHGK010000491.1:0-5056 GCF_010672505.1 Okeania sp. SIO2B9
TACAGAAGAGGTAAATAGCCAATGCAATAAATAAAAAAACCAGTAAAACCTAGATTTATAAAGCACAATAAAAATTTAAAATGCAGGAGAAAAAGATTACTATAGTCTTAACTATCTAACTATATAATCATTATTTAACTATAGCTATTGTAGACAGTAGTAATAATAATGATGTTATTATGAAGTAAAGTATAATATAAATATTTTGACTAGCATATTCATCCGAATTATACCCAAGTTAAAAGCAGTTGGTGAAACCATGGATTAATAAGCATATATTTTGACCCATATTCGTAGTCCTATGACTTTAGTGTAGATACCAATAACAGGGGAACAGCTCCAAAGGACAATGCGTCACAGGGCAAAATCACCTATTTCTTTGTATTTTTAAATTAAAGACGAATCAATATAAAGAAATAATAATAATATGGTAACTTAATCTGCCACTACTTTTAACAGAAGACTAAATTAAAAGGGATAGTGCAAGTCAGTTGGAGATATGAAAAATGACAGGACTGTTTCAAATCGGCGATAAATTATTGCAAGCTCAAGATATCCCATCGTTATTAAAACGTTATCAGTTAATGCCTCATTTTTTACGAGGGGTGATAATCGACCAAGCGATCGCTAACTTGACTTGCACAGAAGCACAAAAAACTACAGCGGTAGAAAAATTTGAGAACCAATATCAGTTAAATACCCCCGAAACCAAACAAGCATGGCTCAAAAACCAAGACATGACCCAAGAACAATTGGTAGAAATGGCAATTAGGCCAATATTACTAGAAAAATTTAAACAAGAAACTTGGAGTAATCAAGTAGAAAGATATTTTCTGACTCGTAAGAGCAGTTTAGACCAGGTAGTATACTCTCTGATTAGGACAAAAAATCCTGGTCTAGCCCACGAACTGTATTTTCGCATAGTAGAAGAAGAACAAACCTTTGCGGATGCAGCTCGTCAACACTCTGAAGGTCCAGAAGGGCGCTCGGGAGGATTATTAGGGCCAGTGCCTCTGAGTCAACCACACCCTGCTATAGGCAAAATTTTATCAGTAAGTAAACCAGGTCAAATCTGGGCACCACGTCCATTGACGGAATGGACAGTAATTATTAGATTAGAAAAATTTATCCCTGCACAGCTTGATGACTCAATGCGTCGCGCTCTAATAGATGAACTATTTGAAAATTGGATCAGAGAACAAATAGGAAAAATTGGTACCCTCAAGCCACTACGTTCAGACGTAAAAGTTTGAAGAAGGTTTTAGGTAGTGTGTTGTGAGGTGCTAGGTAAATAACATACAAGAAAAGTGTTAGGTAGTAGGTTTCAATAATTAACAATTAACAATTATTTCTTAGGTGAATAACCAATAACCTACTCTTCCAAGGAAAACTGGTTGATGAGAGGATTTTAACCCAACTAGATTTGGCAAGGGGTCTCCCGTTATAATCTCCGATTTAACGGGAGGTGAATTGCCCACAGTAAATTAAACAAGTGTCGATTGGTGTTTAAATCAAGCAATAAAGAGTAGTAGAAAAATTATGATAATTACTCATTGCTACAAAATTAGACGTTGCACAGCGACGAATGATTTGAGATTTTTGATTGAATTGGATTGTGGATTAATCAATTGCTAGAATGATTAATTAATGGTTATTTTTAGTCAAAATCTAAACTAATTTTTGGCAATATCATTCCATAATGTGCAACCCCAGAAATAAAAATCTATTGCACAGTTTTAGCTGTGTTAGTTCACTACGACCTACAACCTACGATCTACCACCCGATTTAAATTATTTCGGTATTGCCCAACTAGAGTGAAATAAATTTATAGACTCGATGGCTACTTCCTCAACAATATCAAGATCCCAAGTACAAGAATTTCTGGCAGACAAACCACCATTTAATCTACTTTCAGAAAATGCACTGAAAACTCAATTAGTGGGAAAGTGTCAACTTCTTGGTTACCGTAGTGGCCAACCACTATTTGAAAGAGAAAAAATGCCCACCCAGATAGCAATTATCTATCAAGGTCAGGCACGAATATTAGGTTACGACCAGCGATCGCAACGTCATGCCAGTTTACAGTTGGCCGGGCCAGGAGAAATCCTTGGTTGGGCTGGGTTGTTACGAGGGACACCTTGTGAAACAGCACTCGCTTCCACAGATTTAATTGCCGTGACTTTACCCGCCGCAGACTTCTTGGCAATATTAGAAGCAGAGCCAGAATTTGGGGCAGCCTTTTTAGAACGTCCAGCAGTGAGTGAAGTATTTGAACTACTCAGTCAAGAATTTGCTAGAAGGGCTGAAGTTAGTGGGAACTTGAAAGAACTTGCTAGAAATGTTGTCGAAAAAACTGTGGTAGTCAACCTACCAAAAGGAGATGTAAAGACTAAGGAACTAGAATCTATCTTAGAATCGGAAAAAATCTGGCTAATCAGTAGTGGGGTAGTAGGAGATTTTGCTCCGGGTAGTCCAGTGGTTTTAGATGGAGTGGGTAGGTCTTTAAAAATTGAGGGACCCAGAGGAGCAAGAATTTTAGGATTCCCAGAACAAAAAGAGCGAGGCGAACTTGAAGATACCACCGTCGAAAATGGGGCACAAAACACTGAGCTTGTGCCTTTAGATGTATCTGTAGTCCCCCAAGCACCAGCACGTCCACCAGAACCAACTGTTGCTCAAGATACTCAATCTATAAAATATCCAATTTTCCGGGGTAAGGGAGAAGTACCTGCTGCTTTGGCTTGTTTTCAGATGCTGGCTAAACATCTGAAGCTGAAGTTTCGCCGAGATGTGATTCGCCGGGTATTGGACAATCAGATTCGGACTGCAGGTAGGGTGTCTCTGCAAGCTTGTGGAGCGATCGCTCAGATGATGGGATTAACTGGTCAACTGGTACAGGTTCCGGCAGCAGCAGTTAATCGTCTGAAGGCACCAGCTTTAATTCAATGGCAGGACCATTTTGCCGTACTTTACAGCATTACAGAACAAGAGATTGTTGTTGGTAGTCCAGAATTCGGATTAACTCGTCTCAAACCAGGCCAGTTTGCGGAAATCTGGGGAGAGTCTGGACAAGTTCTATTACTCCAAGCTCCAAAATCAGAACAGAAGGAAAAGTTTAGTTTTTGGTGGTTTCTTCCTTCTTTGATGGAGCATCGGACAGTTTTTATTGAGGTGTTGATTTCCTCATTTTTTGTACAGGTATTTGGTTTGGTCAACCCCCTGATGACCATGATTATTATCGATAAGGTGATGGGGCAACGTAATATTGAGGCTTTGGATGTTCTGGGTATCTTGATGTTATTGGTGGCTCTATTTGAAGCTTTGTTGGGGGGTTTACGAACTTTCTTGTTTGTGGATACTACTAACCGTATAGATGTCAAACTTAGCTCTGAGGTTATTGACCATTTACTCCGTCTCCCACTCAACTATTTTGATAATCGTCGGGTGGGTGATTTGACGGGTAGGATTGGAGAATTGGCTAATATTAGGAATTTCCTGACAGGTACAGCTTTAACTGTGGTTTTGGATTCGGTATTTTCAGTAATTTATATTGCTGTGATGTTGGCTCTTAACCCGTTAATGACGGCGGTAGCTTTGGCAGGGGTGCCTTTCTTTACTGGAATTATTGTTATTAATTCGCCAATTGTAAGAAGACTTCTAAGGAAAAAGGCGGAACGTTATGCTGATTCTCAATCTTATTTAGTAGAGGTTTTAAATGGTGTTCAAACTGTTAAAGCTCAGAATTTGGAACTTCGGTCTCGTTGGGAATGGTCGGCGCGTTATGCGAAGTTTATGACTGCTAGTTTTAATACTGTTTTGACTCAGACTACTTCTAGTTCTATTAGTACTTTTTTAAATAAACTTTCCGGACTGGCACTTTTATGGGTTGGTGCTTATTTGGTAATTGATGGTCAGTTGTCAGTGGGGGGATTAATTGCTTTCCGAATTATTGCTGGTAATGTGACAGGTTCGTTGCTCCGTTTTGTGAGTGTTTGGCAGAGTTTCCAAGAGGTGGGAATGTCTATTGAACGACTTCGAGATGTTTTGGATACGGAGGCTGAAGTAGATGAGGAGGACCGGAATAATATTGATATGCCGCCGATGAGTGGGGGTGTTAAATTTGAGGAGATTTCTTTCCGATTTACTCAAAGCGGACCTTTACAGTTGGCTAATGTAAATTTGGAATTTCCTGCTGGTTATTTTGTGGGAATTGTTGGTTTGAGTGGTTCTGGAAAGAGTACGTTGATGAAGTTATTGCAGCGTTTATATCCACCTCTTTCTGGTCGAATTTTTATTGATGGATATGATATTCAAAAAGTAGAATTATATTCTTTACGTCGTCAAATTGGAGTGGTTTTGCAGGATACTCTCCTGTTTAATGGTACGGTTCAAGATAATATTGCTTTGACAAATCCAGATGCTACTACTGATGAAATTGTGAGGGCGGCTAAAGTAGCAGTTGCTCATGATTTTATTATGAATTTACCTAGTGGTTATAACACTATGGTAGGTGAAAGAGGTGCTTCTTTATCAGGGGGGCAAAGGCAAAGAATTGCTATTGCTAGGACGGTTTTACAAAATCCGAGATTGTTGATTTTAGATGAGGCAACTAGCGCATTAGATTACAGTTCGGAACGTCAAGTTTGTGAGAATTTGGCTGAAGCTTTTGCTGATACAACGGTGTTCTTTATTACTCACCGTTTAACAACAGTGAAAAATGCTAATACTATTATTATGATGGATAAAGGTTCGGTGGTGGAACAGGGAACTCATGGTGAATTAATGGCGGTTAAAGGTCGTTATTTCTGTCTCTATCAACAACAAGAATCTCAACAATAATTGGGGAAGGAGATAGGAGACAGGAGACAGAAGGGAAGTCAAAATTCAAAAGTTAAAAGTCAAAAGTAAAATTAAAAGTTAGGAGTCAAAAAGTTAAAAGTTAAAAGTTAGGAATTAAAAAATTAAAAGTCAAAAATCAAAAGTTAGGAGTTAAAAAGTAAAAAGTTAAAAGTCAAAAGTGAAATCAAAAGTTAGGAGTTAAAAAGTAAAAAGTTA
>NZ_JAAHGK010000492.1:0-5051 GCF_010672505.1 Okeania sp. SIO2B9
TCTTGTAATCTGCCTCTGGGAAGGAGAATATTTTTTTGTTTAAGAATTCTCCTAACTTGAGTACCACTAATTTTGATTCCTGTTTTTTCAGCAAGATAATTTGCTAAACGTTCTCCACTCCAGTGTTGACATTCATAACCGAACTGATGAGGAGATTTTTTGCTGACTTCTACCAATAACTGAATGTACTCTTCTGTAGCTTTACGAAAGTTACCATGCTCTCGTTGATCTCGTAAACTATCTAATTGGTCTGGGTCTCCATGTACACACCAATAAGCAACTGTTCTATAAGAACAACCGATAAATGCAGAAATTTCTGAATAAGTTTTTCCGTCATTTAATAGGAGTAACATCAATACTCGTTCTCGGAAATGAGAGCAATTACCTTCTTGTAAGGCTTTTTGCAATCTTTTCTTTTGCATTGAACTAAGAAAATCTTTAGCAGGCATAACAGCTACCTCAGTTTAACAACTTAATGCAACTTAGCTGCACTATATATATAATTCGCTTTTTGACACCCTCTAAATTGAGAAGATGACCTACGACTCCAAACTCAGACAAAAGTTTGCCTATTGTAGTCTGCTACCCTATAATTCAAGTAAGATTGAGTAAAATTCGTGCTTAGTAATTGAATGGTTTTGACTTCTTCTATAGAAAGCATGAAGAACCGGATTTAACTTAACCCTATATTTTTAACAGTTAATCTGGCCACAACTAGACATAAAAATATAAGTTTGTCTTACCAGATATATGGTTACTGCTAATAAAAATATATTACTTTTTTGTAAAATCTTTTCCTGTCAAATAATTAACAGTTTATTCTCTGATAATTAGAATTACTAAATAACTCTCGCATCTTTAGATGTGTAGATACTCAACCGTTCTTAGAAACCTAGGATAATCTATAGAAATCTATGATTGATCTGTTCTATTCCTGCTTCACTCTGGCAGTGTCGGCACTCACCAGTCCACAGGCTGTCACGGACGTTTGCTGCGCAACGCTAGCGCGAAACGCGGAACGCGGAGCGTAGCTATCACTGCCCGCCATAGCTAAATTTAACCCTGCAAACAAGTCTCATCGCAGCTAAAATTGTAGTGTTTGCAATTTGATTACGCGCTCTGATAAAGACAGAGATTCTTTAACAGTTCCACACCTAGAGCAAGTTTTAGAACTAGGTTTTACCCTACTCCAAAAGACGAAAATTTGATGCTCAGGCAGTGGAGTTATTTGTGCAATGTGCCATGCCCAAGGGTATGATTCAAACAGGTAAGCCCAAAAGCTACAAAGTTGAAATCTAGTTAACTCCAACTAAGGTCATTGTCGCGTTGGCGGAGCAAGTGCGGCAGTTATATCGCAACATTCTAGTTATTTGATTTACTGACTGAATCCATGATCAAAAACATTGTTGTAATTGTTACGGGTCTAAAGGTGCAAAAACTCTGGCAAATGTATCGTTAGATGGAATTCCATTAGGCAGTTCTAAAAAACTTTTTAGCCATTTACATTTAGATTCACCATAAGATTCTATATCTATCCACGTATCTGCACCACAAATTACAGCACAAATAGTAATTGTAATAATATCAATTAATTTATGATGTTTGGTTCTATCTACTCTTGGGTCTTCTAGTTCACTAAAATACTCATAAATACTCTTTTTTGGCTGGAGTTTCATTGTTAAATCTTATTATTACTAGAATAATTATCTTTGATAAATATCTAATCTTCAATTTTAATTAGTTTTTTTTAAGTATTAATTATTGAATTTTTTGGTGAGTTTTGATTGTTGAAAGTTTTGGTATTTTTTGATGGTGATTGCCTCTCGAACGCATAGTCTATTCTGAAATTATCTTTTTGGTCATTTGTTACAAAAATTAGATGCGTTTTCCCTGTGGGGGAGAAGGGGTAGGTATGCTCCGCATACCTACCCCTTCTTTAAAAAGAATTATCATTATTTTAAAAGGAAAAATCAATATTTTAGACAGTTATTTAATCCTTAAAACCTTTATCAAACAATAGTTTTGAGCTGCTTGTCACCCCGTGATAACAGAGAGGAAGTTTAACGTTTTGGCTCTCTCCAGAGGTGATGGAGCAGTGGCTCAACCCAAAGAAAACAGGTACCTATAGTGATATAGCTACCCTTGTTAATGGCTACACTACAATGTTTATTTAGGTTAGGGGGACGGCAAACTGAAGGATTTTTGGCATCAATATTTGCCCTTATGGCAGTGGTTTCGCACTTACCAAATTTTTATGATGACATAGTTGCACAAAAAAAGTCAGGGAGTTCAGACTTTAGGTGAATAATTTTACTAATACACCTAAAACTGATACTCCACAAACTTCTATATTAATATTTATGAGTTGACATTCTTCCGAACTCATACAGCTGCAGGAGCATGAGTGAAGCATTTCTTACCACAAATGTTAGCGCAAGCTTCACATCCGATACAGTCATCTGCATTAGTAATAGTCATTACTTTCCGTAATACTTCATCATCATCATCATCATCATCATCCACAAATTCTCCATGCTCGTTGATGGGTCTAAGTTCTAGAACATTTCTATGACAAACTTTAAAGCAACGACCACAACCTAGGCATTTATTCATGTCAATAGATTCGACATACTGAGGAGTCCAAGCTGTACCACCTTTAGTTAAAGCTGTTAATGTTGCCATTGGTTCTTCTCCTTAATTAATAGACTGAATGTTTTGTTTTGTTTGCTTTGTTCCATCTTTTTATATAATAGCTATTTCCTCTAGCAAAAAAGTATAAAAAAATACTTTTTTCAGGTTTTTTGTAATATTTGATTATGGCTTTTTTTGTATGTTTATTTATTAGAAAATATTTGCAATTATTGCTAGATAAATATACCTATAAACCGTCAAAGTCTCTATATAAGTTTTGACGATATTTTTGGTTGAATTGAGACAATACCAGCAAATAAAATGGACTATTGATATTACTTAAGTTTCGTCAGATACTGGTAATAGAAATTATGAATATAATTAGTGTGCTTTAACACAGTTATAAATTATTTTATGAAAACTAAATAGTAGGATATTGAAGTTGAATACTCTATTGTTTAAAACTTCAAATAGTTTGATGTTCGTAGCTACTCTTCCGTTGCGTTTTGAGTGTTAGGAAGCAGATTTTTCTACGTTGTCTGAGTTTTAAGCTTTTGATATTTCCTAACAGTAATGGCGACTGCGATAATTAGACTCTCAAACAAACATATTTACCCTTCAAGTTTTTCGGTTTTCAACTGTACCGTAGGGCATGCGGAAACAGGCTTTTGATAGCATTTGCGCAGCATTCCCATAGGAAAGCTCATCTGTTTGCGGAGCATTCCGAACGAAAAGAGGCAATAGAGTAAACCCTTGGGCAGAGATCTGTGGATTAAATATTGCAAGGTTTTAAGTTTAAGTGGACTCAATGTTGGTGCAGCCTTGCGGAGCGTAAACCAAGAATCCTGGTTTCAGGAGAATCTCCGTGTCTGCCTCTTTCAGAGGAGCTGCGCTAACAGGTCGGAGAGTATGTTAATACTTCTACCCCTAGCTAAATTGTTTAGATTTGGTATTAGGTTTGAGAGCAGCTTTTTCCACATATTACCTTCTTCAATTTCCAGCCTTAACTGGAATTAATATTTCAAATAATGTACCTTCATTTTGATTAGATATACATCTCAGTTCTCCCCGATGTTTTTCGACAACAATTTGGTGAGAAATTGATAGTCCTAGACCTGTACCCTTGCCCACTGATTTGGTTGTAAAAAACGGGTCAAAAATGCGATTTTGAACAGATTCGCTAATACCACGCCCATTATCAGAAAGGGAAATTTTCACAAAATCTTGATTTACTCCTGTTTCTGACTTTTGAGATATTTCTGTTTTTATGGTAATAATTCCCGGTTCTTTTTGTTCTTCAAGAGCATCTATGGCATTAGCAATAATATTCATAAATACTTGATTCAACTGACTAGCATAACACTCAATATTGGGTAAATTTCCATAGTCTTTGAGCAATGTTATTTCTGGTCTTTTTTCTGTAGCTTTGAGGCGATGTTGTAAAATTAATAAAGTGCTATCTATACCAGAGTGAATATCTACTTTTTTCATCTCCGATTCATCTAAGCGAGAGAAATTTCGTAAAGATAAAACTAACTCTCTAATTCGATTAGCTCCTATATTCATTGAGTCGACCATTTTAGGCAAATCTTCAATCAAGAAATCTGCTTCACACTCTTCAGCAAAATCTTGAATTTCTGGAATCGGATCTTGATAGTTTTGTCGATACAAATTTAATAAATGTAGTAGATCTCTAATGTAGTTATTTGTATGAATAATATTGCCGTATATAAAGCTAATTGGATTATTAATTTCATGGGCAATACCAGCAACCATTTGACCTAGACCAGACATTTTTTCTGCTTGTACTAATTGAGCTTGAGTCTTTTGCAATTCTTTTAAAGCTTTTTCTAATTGCAATGCTCTTTCTCGTTCGCGTTTTTCTGATTCTCGTAGTGCAATTTCTCCTTGTTTTCGTTCTGTGATGTCGCGAATAATTGCTAGGACTTCATCTTTACCACTTTTGACATAACGAGCTTCATAATGATAGAGGTTATAATTAATAATAGTAGAATATTCTGCTGCTTGCACTTTATCAGTGCTGAGAGTAAGCTTTAAATAGTGTCGAGCCCAAATAGCTAAATCTTGGGGAAATATTTCTTCTATAGTTTTCCCTAGTACTTCTGATGCTTTGGGGGCATTTTCATCATCTTTTGATGGGTAGAAGTCGAGAAAAACTCCTTTTGAGTCAAGGCGTAACATTAAGTCGGGAATAGCATGGAGAAGACTATGGTTGCATTTTTGACTTTCTTGTAGTGCTTCTTCTACTCTCTTGCGTTCGGTGATGTCAAATCTAATGGCTAAGTATTGATAAGGTTGTCCGAGGTCGTTTAAAAAAGGTACGATAGTTGTATTAACCCAATAATAACTACCATCTTTAGCCTTATTTTTAATTTCCCCTCTCCACACACGACCAGAGA
>NZ_JAAHGK010000493.1:0-5050 GCF_010672505.1 Okeania sp. SIO2B9
GACAGGAGAAATGGGAATGAACGAGGAGGTAGGAGTAAGAATTTTAAGAATGATTTTTATGCCCAACTCTGGCCTAAAATACTAACTTTTTGAGCGTGAAGAACTGAAAACCAGGCACTTTTTAAAGCCCCCAAAAAGGCTAAAACCTTTATCTGTAAATACTTTTAGATTTAATCAGCAAGCCCTAATTAATCATACTTTTTAGGAGGTACAGTAAATGCCTTATTTCATCTATGCTCCAGATACTGGCAATGAAAAAGTATATGAATTACTCACAGGTGAAATTACTATTGGTAGAGAAAGAGATAATATTATTGCTATTACTCACGAAACAAGTGTTTCCCGTCATCATGCACAAATTGTAATTTCTCAAGATAGCGTTAATATTGTCGATCAAAATAGTAGTAATGGTACTTTTGTTAATGGAATTAAAATTGATAGCTGCATACTCAAAGAAGGAGATTTAATTCATTGTGGAAATGCAATTTTTAAATTTGTTACTAATTCTAGTCAAGCACAAGATATAGGTCGAACAAATATTGTTAAACAATACTCACAAGAGTCTAATCAAACTGAGTTGAACGAACTATTAGACCAGCAACAAGATGATTCATTATCAGTGCTTAAACTGAAGGAAAAAGATAGTAATCTCCAAGCAGTAGACAAATTAAAAATTTTGTTGGAAGTAAGCAAACAGCTTTCTTCTCCCACTGAACTGGAAATATTACTAGAAAAAATTCTTGAACTTCTATTTCAGATTATCAAAGTAGACCGAGTCGTCATTCTTTTAGTGAATGAAACAACTGGAGAACTTGAACAAAAAGCAGTAAAAGGAAAAGAAGGCATTACGACTGAAGGTCGATTTTATAGCAAAAATATTACTAATTTTGCTCTAGAAAAAGGGACAACTTTTTTGACCACAAATGCTTGTCTCGATCAGCGCTTCAACAATCCAGAATCAATTGTTTCTCAATCAATTCATGGAGCAGTTTGTATACCCCTCAAACCTAGAGATAAAATTATCGGAGTATTATATGCCGATAATTTATCATTATCAAATGTTTATTCTGATGAAGATGTCGAATTTATGACAGGTTTAGCTAATCAAGCAGCGATCGCTATAGAGAATACTCAACTTTATAATAAGATACAAGTAGAAGCAATTATCCGAAATAAATTAGAGCGCTTCTTTCCCATAACTGTAGCTAGAAAACTTAAAGAAACAGAAAAATTAGAAATAATTGATACAGAAGTAACTGCTTTATTTTCTGATATTAGTGGCTTTACAAAAATGTCTTCAACAATGGAGCCACGTCAAATAATATCTATGTTGAATGAATATTTTAAAATCATGGTAGAAGATATTGTTTTTAGGTATGAAGGAACTTTAGAAAAATATATTGGAGATGCTTTATTTGCTATTTGGGGTGCTCCTTATCAAACTGCTAATGATGTAGAAAAAGCTATAAAAGCAGCAATTGATATGCAGTGGGCTGTTCGTAGTTTTAATAAGCAGAGAGAAAAACGTCATCAAGAACCAATTGCTATCCATATAGGAATTAATTCTGGAAAAGTAGCAGCTGGAAATATTGGTTCAGAAAAGTTAATTCAATACGCGACTATTGGCGATACAACTAATGTTACTAGCAGGATATGTAGTGAAGCACAAGCTGATGAAATTATGATTAGTAAAACTACACAAGAAAAGCTAAAAGAACATCACTTTCCCTTAGAAAAAATTCCACCAGTCATGGTTAAAGGAAAAGACGAACCAATACAACTATATCGTTTACTTTGGCAACAAGTACCATCAGAAATTGGTTGAAAATTACTATTAAATAGGGTTTGCTGATTAAATCTAAAAGTATTTACAGATAAGGTTTTAGCCTTCTTGGGGCCTTTAAAAAGTGCCTAGTTTTCAGCTATTCATGCTCAAAAAGGAGCGTATTTTAGGCGCATAGTTGGGCAGAAAAATTAAGGGACAATTCTTACTCCTATCTCCTCATTATTCCCATTTCTCCTGTCTCCTGTCTCCTGTCTCCTACCCTCATCCATAAGACTTTTTCAGCAAGCCCTAAATAGGTTTTATTTTGGAACTGGAGAGTACAAAATTATGCCAAAAAACGATTTATTTTGAAGACTTTAAAGTATTACCGGAAAATGCTTACAGTACTTATAGATATGAATAAATAGTTTTTAATCTTTAGAGGGCTGAAAACCTTAGCTAGCAATAGTTACTCCAAGAACTTTTCACTGTTTAGTATTCATAATAAATGTGTTTAATCCCTTCGTTTTATAGCGTTTACGAAAGTCATTAGGTACAGTTGTTTTTCTTATTTATTGATTCTTAGGGAACCAGAATTACTACTCCCTACTCCCTACTCCCTAAAACTAAGGAATTTTGTACCTCACCAATATGGGAATTACTATATACCAATTCCCATGCATTAATGCTATACTTCAGCCAGACTTCAACAGTCAAATATTTACTAAGATTAAAAGTATTTTTTTGACAATTATTAGTCTGTTAGTATAGATTTTTCCTGCTTTTATCCCCTCCCCCACCTCTCACACTTCCCCACCCAATCATACATAGCATTCTTTTTGAGAAATCGTATAATACCAATTTGAAAAAAGAATGCTATATTTAAGTGACACTTCAATTATTAAGTAATTAACAAAGACTGAATATTTTTTTTGATAATTATTAGCTAGTTATTGTTAATTATTCTTATTTTTACCTCTCCCCTACTCCCTCACTCCCCTACTCCCCTGCAATGCGAAAATGTAGCAAACATTGATCAAATTGGTATTACTGGCGCATAACACTAAATATGGAGTAAATTTTTCCCTTGTCTAGTTAATTGAGACTTTTGATATTTAATTTTTGCCTTTTGGCTTTATGAAGGATTATTGCTTTGTTTATGAGAAATGAGACTCAGGCGATCGCCATCAATTACTCTGATAAGATGATTTAATATGTGACCATAAGTATCAATGTACAAGCCATTCTTAGAATACTTAGAAAAAGAGCTATTCAGTAGATTTGACTTAAGCAGTAAACCAATTCCTGCTGGTTTAGAAGCAAATGTTAGTAATCGAGGCAAGAATCAAGCTACTATCCAAAGTTGGTGTTATGAGTGTCCTCAGCTAAGAAAAATACGTTATACCTATATAGATGCAGGAGCTTCAGCTCAGGTATTTAATAGTGTGATTTATCCCAGTTACTACTATGACATTCCACTTTTAGGAATTGACCTATTATCTTTTGGTAAAAGTAAAATCTTAATAGTATTAGATTTTCAACCTTTATTTCAAGAAGAATCTTATTTAGAAAAATATATAGAACCAATGCGATCGTTGCGAGAAAAATATAATGACTTGGCTCAAAAATTAGAAATGAAATTTTATGATGCTAACCAATATTTTTCTAAATATTTACTGTTTGCTAAAACAGATGAAAAAACAGTGAAAACTACATTTTTTGAAGCCTATAAACAATACATTAACTTGTATTGGGAAATGTTAGATAAAGCAGAAATTCTTGATCGAACAGAAGATATTCAAAAGGTAATTAAAGCCCAAAAAGATTACGATCAATATAGTGCAGATCGTGACCCAGCGTCAGGATTATTTAGCAGTTATTTTGGCCATGAATGGTCAGAAAAATTTCTCTACGAATTCTTGTTTGAAGATGCTGTACCATTAGCTGTTCCCAATGCAACCCGATAATTCCAATAATTTTGTTAACTATTCAGTTAAAAATTGATACTCGCACCCTTCTAACATATCCAGGGGGGTGTGAGCTAAATTTTTGTAGATAAATTGCTGAAATACATAGGTAATGACACCAACTGAAAATATAGTGAATTTGTATCAACCTTTTCTAGATTATGCTCTAACTCAGCTCAAGCAAGAACTAGAACTAAAACCTTACCCTATACCCTCTGGATTTGAACATAAAGTTGCTATAACTGGCAAGGGCAAAAAAGAACAAGAAGTAGATACAACCAGTTACGCCTACTGCAGTCCCAAGCTCCGACAAATTAGAGCAGCTCATGTTCAAGGTGGCAGTGCCCTCCAAGTGTTAAATTTTGTAATATTTCCCCACCTTAATTATGATTTGCCATTTTTTGGGGCAGACCTAGTTACCTTGCCAGGGGGACATCTCATTGCCTTAGATATGCAGCCCTTATTTCGGGATGACCCTCAATATCAAGAAAAGTATACTCAGCCAATATGGGATACCTTCCAAACACATCAGCAGCATTTGCCTTGGGGAGGAGATTTTCCTGAAGAAGCAACCCCTTTCTTTTCTCCAGCTTTTCTTTGGACTCGTCCTCAAAAAAATGAATTAGTCGAGACAAGAGTGTTTGAAGCCTTCAAAGATTACCTGCAAGCTTATTTAATTTTTGTAAAGCAAGCACAACCTATTACTGATGTAGAGAAATTAGCAGAAATCAAGCAGGCACAACTGCGTTATCTCAGATATCGAGCCGAAAAAGATCCAGCTAGAGGAATGTTTACTAGATTTTATGGCCCTGAATGGACAGAAGAATATATTCATGGCTTTCTATTTGACCTAGAAAGACAGTTGGCCTTGAATCCTGTTTAACTTTACTATACTGTACTGTAGAAAATTTTGTTAATAATTTGTAATAAATAAAAACACAACAGCATTGTATAAAGAATATCTGAAGGGTTATAAAGATAAGAGAAAATCAACAAAAACATTGATTGATAAGCTTGAAAAGCTTCTCATAAACAGTGTAAGATTTTCTCAGGATTTTCAAACAGTCCAATTTTACTTTTCCAGCCATGGGCAGCTAGCCTGAAAAAACTCAAAAAATACCCATAGCATCGAAAAGCAACTAAAAAAAAATCAAATTAGGAGAATTAATCGATGTTTGATGCTTTTACAAAAGTAGTTTCCCAGGCAGATGCCAGGGGTGAATTTGTTTCTACTAGCCAGATCGACGCTCTGGCAGCAATGGTTGCAGAGAGCAACAAGCGTATAGATGCAGTTAACCGTATTACTGGTAACGCTTCA
>NZ_JAAHGK010000494.1:0-5050 GCF_010672505.1 Okeania sp. SIO2B9
TGTCGATCCAAATATAGACGCTATTATTTGCTCTAATCCCTATTCTAATTATTCTATAAGTGCTAAAAAAGAATGTATCAATAGTAATATTGGTCTTTTTATGCTCAGAGAATTCATGGGAGCAATTCGTTATCAAGGGGAAAAATATTTTAACTATTTGCTTAAGGATGAGAAAGCAAGCAGGATAAGTAGATTATCATCTGCATTGAAAAAAAGTGAAATTCTTAAATGTAATTGTAAAGTTTATCTTTTCGGTTCTTATCTTAGGCATAAAATATTTAATGACATAGATATAATATTAGTTGATCCTGATAAGAATGCAATGAGTGGAATTGAACTTATAAAAAATGAAATAAATAAATATTTTCAAGGAAGTGAAATTAAAATATATTTTACTATTTGCTCGGAAAATGAATTATCAAAAATGGAACTTATTTATGATAATCGAGAGCAGATTCTTTAGGTTTGCAGTAATAAAAGATTGATAATTTCATGCTATATTTTGGCATGAGTAACTCGTAAAAATCCCCTTGTCTAGCTACTGGTGAACGGGGCGTTACAAAATTTAGATTATGTCGCCAAAATTTCACGCTCCTAAATTAGTAACTTTAATATGATTTATTTATCTCCCAAAAAAACCATTATATTTCTGATATTTATTGTTATTGGCTTAACTATTGCCAGTATTACCGGGCAGTTTTTTCAATATTATGGTTTCTCTAATTCTACCGAATTGATTGATAAATTTAATGTAGATGGAGAATATACCATTCCTTCATTATTTTCATCTTTTAGTTTATTTTTTTGCTGTGTCATTCTGGGAATAATTTCTCATAAAAAATGGCAACAGAAGGATAAATATCTTTGGAAGTGGATAGGTCTATCTGTCATATTTTTCTATCTAGGACTTGATGAAACAATTAGCTTGCACGAACAACTAATTCATCCTTTGCGAGATATGCTGAATGCGACGGGAATATTTTATTACACTTGGGTAATTCCAGGATTAATATTAGTTATGACTGTTCTATTCATTTATCTAAAATTTCTTCAGTCTCTGCCTAGAAAAATAAAATATCTATTTTTTCTCGCTGGAATATTTTATGTTGGAGGTGGAATAGGGATGGAAATGGTTGGTGGATATTACGCTTATTTGTATGATACTAATAACTTTTTTTATGAAATCTTGGTAACGATTGAAGAGTTTTTTGAAATGTTAGGAGTTGTTGTCTTTATTTATGCACTTTTGTGCTATTGCAGGGAACAGGCAATAGTCAAGAGGCAACAGTAAGAAAAATATTTTCCTACCTAAACTTCATCAAAAGAATCTGTTTTAATAATGCTCAGATATTTATCTATGCAACTTACTGAAATTTAGAATCCAAATTCTATAGCAAGGAACGAGTTGGTGTTTGACTTATGTTGATGATGAACTGTAAGACACAAGAGATACTTTACTTTTCTCACAGATGAGCTGTTGCTTTCCTGAACTATTCCCTGCTATAGCTTTTTTCCGTCTTTAACTCTGACTATGTCATTAAAATATTTTATAGGAGATATATCTTAGGCTAAAAAGATAAATTCAGACCTAAAAACTGCTATTAAAGCCATTCATTCTGACTCCTGACTCCTGACTCCTGACTCCTAAGAAATATCTTAGCTATTCAGTATAATATCAAATTGTATTCCATACAATATTTTTAACATGAATAAAGTTGATTATTTAAGAATTAGTCTGATAGATCGTTGCAATTTTAGGTGTCAATATTGTATGCCAGAAGGTGCAGAAATTAACTATGTATTACAACAAAACTTACTAACTCATAATGAATTATTAACTCTACTAAAAGAAGTTTTTATTCCTGTAGGTTTTACTCAGTTTCGATTAACCGGAGGCGAGCCTTTATTACGTCCTGGTGTGATAGATTTAGTAGAAGCGATCGCCTCTTTCCCAGAAACCCAGGACCTATCAATGACCACTAATGGATTTTTGTTGGCGGGTATGGCAAAAGATTTATATAAAGCTGGCTTGAGAAGAGTTAATATTAGTTTAGATTCTCTAGACTCAGATACTTTTAATATAATTATTGGTAATCGGGGTCGTAGTCGTTGGCAACTGGTTTGGAATGGCATTCAAGCTGCTTATGATGTAGGTTTTGACCCTTTAAAAATAAATGTAGTGGTAATTCCTGGGGTTAACGACCATGAAGTTTTAGACTTAGCAGCTTTAACTATTGACCGTAATTGGCACGTTAGATTTATTGAATTTATGCCCATTGGTAACGATAAATTATTTGACGATCGAGGTTGGATATCTTCAGAAGAATTACGGCAAAAAATTAGGAAACGATGGGGGTTGACAGAATCTTCTGTTAAAGGAAATGGCCCTGCCGATGTATTTCAGATTCCTGGAGCAAAAGGGACACTGGGATTTATTAGTCAAATGTCAGAATGTTTTTGCGATCGCTGTAATAGAATGCGTCTCTCAGCAGATGGATGGTTAAGACCTTGCCTTTTGAATGAAATGGGTCAAATAGATTTAAAAAGTGCGCTGCGTAGTGGGGTTTCTGTTGAGGAGTTACGGCAGCAGGTAGAATATTTGTTGGGTATTAAACCAGAAATTAATTTTAAACAAAGAGAGTCTGGCACTACTGGAAGTTATGGTCGAACTATGTCACAAATTGGTGGTTGAAATCAGTTATCAGTTATCAGTTATCAGTTATCAACGGGAGTGCTTAAAATTGTTTGGGGTTATAAGACACGAAATGATCGGTCGTTGACTATCATCAGCAATTTTTCCTTCTGCCTTCTGTCTTCTTCAATATTATCAAAATAATTGGGTCTAAAACCCAGCCTTTTGAGGCGAAATGTTTTTGGAGAGTTGTTCAAAATCCCAGTTACCAAAAAAAATTCTGACTCTTAATTTTTGACTTTTGACTTCTAACTTCATTAACCCCGCCTAAAAATAAACTAAACGGGGTTTAGTTGAGTAAATCAAAAATTTAAGATAAAAAACTATAGCAAAGAACGAGTTAATTAGGGCTTACCGATCAAATCTAAAAGCATTGACATCTAAAGACTTTAGGCTTTTTGGAGTCTTTAAAAAGTGCCTGGTTTTCAGCTCTTGACGCTCATGCATGAAGCGTATTTTAGGCAAGAGCATGACAGAAAAATCAAGGAACAATTCTTACTCCTACCTCCTCGCTCATTGCCCGTTTTTCCTGTCTCCTGTCTCCAGTATAGCTGTCTCCTACCCCTACTCAAAGACTTTTTCAGCAAACCCTAATTAGGACATAGACTGATAATAAACCAAAGAAGGGAAAATGTTTTTCCTACTGTTCCCTGTTCCCTGTTCCCTGTTCCCTGATATAAAATCTCTATGCTTGTCTGGAGTAATATTCCACAACTAATAGTTCGTTAATTTGAAGTGCCACCCACTCCCGTTCCACAATACTATTAACCTTACCAACAAGTTTATTTTTATCAAATTCTAAATGGCTAGGAATATTAGCTAAACCAGGATATTGAAGATTAGTTTTTACCAATTCCTGAGAAGCCTCTTTTTGCCTAACACTAATTACCTCTCCTGGTTTACACTGATAACTAGCAATACTAACAACTTTACCATTTACTGTTACATGACCATGATTAACTAGCTGTCGTGCTGAGGGAATAGTTGGTGCCATTCCTAAACGAAATACAGTATTATCTAAACGCATTTCTAGTAGTTGCAATAATACTTGTCCTGTGGAACCTGCTGCACGACGAGCTTTTTTTACATAACGTAGGAGTTGCCGTTCTCTGAGACCATAATTATAAAGCAGTTTTTGCTTTTCTTCTAGTCGAATTGCATACTCTGAGCGCTTTCTGCGATTTTGACCATGTTGACCAGGGGGATAAGCACGTCTGGGACTTTTGCGAGTCAGTCCTGGTAAGTCACCAAGACGACGCGCTATTCTTAAGCGTGGACCTCTATATCGAGACATATAATTTCCTCATTAACATCAAATTTAACCACAATCTTATATTATATACTATTTAACCAAGGCTTTGTCAATTGACCTTTCTTGAATAGTAAACCTATTGATTTATTTATTATGCCTAATATTTCTAACATTAACTTTTCTAATTTATTCCTTAAGAAGTTTTCTCTATCTATTAAATTCTTTCATTGGCGCTGGATTTATTTATTAGGAGTTTTTAGTTATGGCCTGTTGATAGTTAATCCGGAATTAGCAACAGCTCAAGCAAATAAAAAATCTTTTAAAATTTGCTCTGAAGAATTGCTAAGTGTGGGTTTATCTGAAGCAGAAGTAGCTAATGCTTGTGGTGCAGCTCTCAAACCCAGAGGTTTATCAGGATGCGTTACAAAAATATATGATAGTACAACAGAAGAACTTTCAGCAGAAGATATTCTATTTAATTGTCAACGAGTTAGAAGAGTTGATGAGTTGGGCACTTGTGTAGAAACAATTAATGAATCAATTCAAGATAAGTCTAATGAAGCTGCTATTTTAGAAAGTTGTCGTCTGAGTTTACTTCCCGAACGTTTTTCTTCTTGTGTTGTTGGTTTAAGTGCTAATGTGGAATTAACTACAGAAGAATTATTATCTAATTGCCTTAATCCTGATGCAGAAATCAGTGATATTTCTCCAGACGAAGAAAGTTAAAGGCAGTTTTAAATAATTATTAATTATTAAATAATTTTGGTTTAAAGCCTCCCCTTTTAAGGGGAAAAAAGAAATAATATTTCCTTATATTCAATCCTCTCGGTTTTAACCAGAGGTAATTATCAATTATCCATTATCAATTATCAATTAATGAACTTTCCTTAAGGTGGATAGGATTAGCGAACAATATTTTTTTCTGGTGTTGCTGATGCGTGGGTATGATTTGTATTTTTTGGCGATTGCTAAACTATATCAATGACAAATATTTGAGATTCTTCAGTTTTTATTTTCATACCTTAGATCCAGCAACATCTTTTTTCTTTATTTATTCAAATAGGTTGTGCCCGGAGAGCAATTTGTTCCCTCCGGGAGCGAGGGTC
>NZ_JAAHGK010000495.1:0-5049 GCF_010672505.1 Okeania sp. SIO2B9
TCAGCTCTTATAAGGGGGTTTAAATGAATATAGATTGTTTCAGCCAGCTTTTATAGTAAGTATAAATTCTGGCTCAATTAGTAAAGCTTTTATCTAAAACTAAAAGCAATAGCTGATGGCTGAATGCTGACAACTGAATGCTTACGAATAAATTAAAATAAATATAGTAATTGTTAACCTTGAAATTACGTTTTCAGAAAAATCTTTTATTCTGGATAGCTGCTATTATTAGTATTTTGTTAGACCACTTGACTAAATTTTGGGTGGTACAAAATTTTAAACTTGGAGAAAGTCTGGCTTTGTGGCCTGGTGTATTTCATTTTACTTATGTGACTAATACTGGGGCAGCTTTTAGTTTATTTAGTAATGGTGGGGTATATTGGTTACGTTGGTTGTCTTTGATTGTTAGTCTTGGCCTCATGGCCTGGGCTTTGTTTGGGCCTAGATTTAATAAATGGGAACAACTGGGCTACGGTTTAATTTTAGGAGGGGCACTGGGTAATGGTATTGATAGGTTCATTTTGGGTTATGTTGTAGATTTTATACACTTTCGCCTCATAGATTTTCCCGTGTTCAATGTGGCAGATGTTTCGATTAATATTGGTATTGTTTGTTTACTCATTGCTACATTTTTTAGTGGAAGACCAAAATGTAAATCGCAATAGTAGAAGGAAGAAGTTTTTCCTTCTCTCCTAGATAACTAAAAATTTGGCTGATATATCAAATACAGTAATGGCGACTGCTATAAATTGACTTTTATACGGTTAAATTCTAAAAGGCGCGATCGCCTCTGTAAATTCTCCGCAAAAAGCGAAAATCTTATACCAGTGACCTAAGCGATTCCCTCCGGGACGCTGCGCGAACGCGAGTGGGAACTACTAGAACCTTTGCTACCGAAACCTCAAAAACGAGGGCAAAAACCAAACGCTAATCGAGCGAGAAGTAGTTAATGGTATCTTCTATATCCTTTATTCTAGTACATTGTTACTATATAGCGCTTCTCAGGCGGTAGAAAAGTTTATTGGTTGATCTGGAATTTAGAAGTATTTGAAAAACTAATATATTTACTATATAAAGATTCAGTAAAGATGCTGATTTGTTATTGTTTTATTTTTTTGTTGGCACTATTATCAACTTATAACTAATGATACTTAGTGGAACTTAGACATTTTCTGGGAGAAAAACTGTCTGAAAGTCATTCTAGACAAGGGAATTACGTCAATGACCTAAAAATTGCTGAAACCCTTGGTAGTTAAGGATTTATACCTTTTAGACCTAAAAACCTCTGCTTGTCTATGTTTGAGCCTATTTTCTATTGCTGTTTTGTTTGAGTCCCATTAGACATTTTGTCGGCTAGAAAGTTTATCAAAGTTAGTCTAGGCATGGGAAGGACGTCAAAGACCGAAAAATTGTTGTTAGCTCCGCATTCCATGGGAAAACACCGATTATTCCTAGATTTATCCATTTTTTACCTAAAATACTCTCCCTGTATAGATTTGATGCCATTTTTTGCCTGAATTTTATCTAAGTCCCACTAAGTAATTCTTGAGTAAAACATTTTTTGAGGTTTTTCATAGGAAAACTTATGAAACAATTTTCTTTATTACAAAAGTTGCTTCCAGTCGGAATTAGTCTGGGAATGCTTTCTGTTCCTCTCTCTCTGGTGGTATCTCCTTCAGCAAGAGCAGCCACTTTTACTCCTGGTGAGTGTGGCCGACTAACTGGTTCTGAGATCCCTATGGGATCTATTACTTGTTTTGATAAAACTTTTAGTAATTTTGAACTTATTGCCGAGTTCGACATACCTGCTGGTGCTCAAATTATAATCGGAGTAGCTAGTGATGGAGAAACATTTGAGCTTGAATTAGATCCCGGTCAAACTTTAGGTTCATTCACAGGTACAGCTACTTATGATGTTACAATCGCCAACCCTGACTTTTTCTTTGATCAAGTAGGTCTTAATAGTGATGTAACTTCTGGCGGAGTTGAAGCACAGGTGACAGATGGGTCTGGTGGAACTGGCAATCTACTACTTGAGCTAGTAAGTTCTGATGGAAATTCAGTTACCCCAACGCCTATTCCTGGTCCAACGATGTATCAGTTTATCAGTGTTATGAATACAGTCTCCATTCCAGAGGGTGGCACTTTCGATGGCTTCAAGAACACCTTCACGCAAAAAAGGGTAACACCAGAACCTGGCACTATCCTCGGACTCCTCGCTGTTGGAGGTTTGGGTTTAGGTCTGAAGCGCAAGAAGCAAGCTTAGAAAAAGTTAATTGGGCTATAGACAAGAGGTAAAGTTGAGCGATTCCCTTTGCTGAGTGGTAAGATAATCGCTCAACCACTTAACAAATTCTCATACCTTCCTAAAGCCATCAAAGGAAAATACTGCGGATAAAAATGATATTTAATATAAAAGTGACAGGGAAAACCAGTACCAGTAAACTCGGACTCCAACCAACTCCCATCATCATTCTGAGTCGATACCAAAAAATCAACACCCCTATCAATAGCCTCCCTAGCAAAATTACCAGTTGCCTCCCCCGCAGCTAATAACCCAATCAACGCCCAAGCAGTTTGAGAAGCTGTACTTTTTCCCTTCCCTTTCAACGACGGGTCATTATAACTCCAACAACTCTCACCCCATCCGCCATCCGAATTTTGACAACCAACCAACCAACTCGCCCCCTTCTCAATAAAATCTCTATGACTTTCCTGCGCCACAACAGCCAAAGCCGAAATAACTCCACTCGTACCATATATATAGTTAACTCCCCATCGACCAAACCAACAACCTTCGCCTTCCTGCTCCCTTTCCAAATAAGCGATCGCCCGTTTCATCCGCCAACTATCCATAGACAACCCACAACAACCAACCATTTCCAACACCCGCGCCGTCACATCCGCCGTATTCGGGTCAATCATGGCCTTTAAATCTCCGTAGGGGATACCATTTAACCAGTCTTGGTCATTATCCACATCAAAAGCTGCCCAACCCCCAGGTTGACATTGCATCGAAGCTACCCATTCCATAGCACGAGCGATCGCCACCCGTTTCAATTCCTCATCAGGCAACTCCACAGCATCCAAAGCCATAACCACTACTGCCGTATCATCTATATCTGGATAAAAACGGTTGATAAATTCAAACGCCCAACCCCCCGGTTTACCCAATTTATTCTTAATTGCCCAGTCACCATAATCCAAAATTTGCTGTTGCAATAACCATTCCCCAGCTTTAAGCACTGCCGGATGACTAGGAGGAATACCAGAATCAACCAACGAACGTATTACCCAAGCGGTATCCCATACAGGAGAAACACAAGGTTGTACCCAATAATCATACTCAGTTTCTACAGCAAATTTATCTATTGCCTCCAACCCCCGCACCACCACAGGGTCTGCCACATCATATTCCAAACACCGCAATGCCAACATAGAATTTAACATTGCCGGAATAATACCTCCCCAGTCACCCGTAACTTCTTGCCTTTCCAGAATCCATTTTTCTGCTGCTTTTAAACCCTCTTCTCGCAAAGGCATCAAATTAAAATTTTCTGCAAATTTAAAAGCTTTATCTAACCCCAAAAATAAATCCGTCAGATCGTATTGACGAGGTAATTCAAAACTAGCATTGTTAATCCCTTCGGCATAAAGTTCATCCAGATTAATTGTGGGATTAACTGAAAAAATCGGCTTTTTATCAAACACAATTAATAGTGGAACAGTGCTACTTCTTGCCCAACTTGACATTTCATAAATAGTAAATGGAAAATCTTCAGGAAGTAGCATGATGCTAGGAGGAATAGAAGGAATACCTTGCCAGTTGAAACATCCAATTAAAGCCAGATGTAATTTCGTGAAAATTCTACTGCAACTAATACCTCCTTTTTTAATAATAAAATCTTGTGCTTTAAGCATGATTTGATCTGTTTTTGCAACACCTAATAATCTCAAACCCATATAAGCTTCAATAGAAGTGCTTAAGTCTCCCCCATCCCCATAAAATAATTCCCAACCACCATGTTCTCGTTGTTGGGAAATTAGATAATTTTTTGCTTTATCAAGAGGTCTTTTCTTGTCAGTTTGCCAAATTTTATGTAGTAAAACTATTTCTGCTGTTATTGTTACATTTGATTCTAATTCATCCCACCAGTACCCTTGTGGTTTTTGCAGATTCAATAGATATTCTTGACTAGCTAAAATTGATTGTTGAACTTTGTTTTTTTCTGTCATTTTTCCCAAAAATTAATTTTTTTTATTACTATCTTTAAAGTCATAATTTACTAAATAAATTATGCCTATTTATTCTCGATTATATTGAAGCATTTTGATAGAATATAAATGAAAATTTAAGAATTTTGAGTAATTAGGGAACCTTATCTAAAATTTATTGTCAGAAGATAACTAGATTCTGTATAGATAGATCGGCCTCACAGTGTTGCTGTCGCTCTCTGAGAGGCTTTCCTTGTTATGTTTATCATCAAATTTGTATGTTAAGTTGATGTCAATGATTTTTCAAATCATACTTGACTAGCTATGTAGTAATCTTAAATAAATTGTAGGGTTTTAAAATAACAATTAACTAAGATAAACCTAATATATTTGAAATCATACCTAGTATTTATATTAGTAATTTTTTTATTTATCACGTTATTTATAACCTTTGAGCATAAGCTTGCAACTAAAAATATAATTGCGATAGTTGAATTTTTTATGGCGAGATTTTCGTTGATTTTTAAGTGTTAGTTTTTAGGTGTTAGGAAGCAAATTTTTCCAGAGCATTACTGCGAACTAACTTTTGTTTAAAAACCCACAGTCACGCACGCTGAAAACAAACTTGTTGAAGTTAATCAGAAAAAGTTAGATTTTAGGTAGTGCGTTCAATAATTAATAATTAATAATTTACAATTAATAATTAATAATTACCTCTCTTTAAAACCTATCACTTACCCATAAGTCTTGAAACCCTTGTGGGGAATAGAGGAGAAAGGAGAAAAAATTATAGTAGCTAAGTAAAACTACTGAAGTTGTCAAAAAAAGTCAAGA
>NZ_JAAHGK010000496.1:0-5038 GCF_010672505.1 Okeania sp. SIO2B9
CCGGGACGGGCTGTGTGGATCGTCACACGGCACTTCACGATCGCGACCCCAATCAGCAGGCACTCTGTCTTCAAGAATATCCATCATGGAAACAATCTCAAAGTAACGACTCGGACCCCGGTAGTTTAAAAGCATTAGATAACCACCTGCATCTGCTCTAATATAACCACCATCATTGGCTTCAAATGGCTCTATTATTGTCTTTCCTAGCAGAAATTTGTCACCATCAATTTTCTCTAGACTAATATCAAGAGTATCTAAATAACGCAAAGCAATATGAGAAGCAAAACTCCAGACATTTTCTCCGTTTTGTAGCGTGATATATAAATAGCCTCGTCGAATTTTTTTATCTGGGTCTACCTTTACATCATTAGCACCTGCTTGATGATTAGTTTCCAGAGCTGGTGGTGCTTCTAATACGTCATTTTGCCTTTCCCCCACTACTTTTTTAATTCCTACCAAGTTGGAGGTAGACTGGAATACTTTCACTAAGTCCTGATGGCCAGGTTCTACAGGTAAGTCTCGATAAATGTCTAAACCAATAACTTTTGGCTCCATTGCTTTTAATTTATTCAGCAATTTAGCGTAAATAGCGTCAGGAAAAATTGGCTGCCCGACTGCTCTGACATCATCTTCATTAATACCTACAATCACAATGCGATTGTCTGGACTCTCCAAAGGCCGTAATCGCATATATTGGTCATAAGTTGCCCATTCCCAAGCTTGTAGTAAGCCAAGAAAACGTAGTATAATTACTAACCCTGTTACGGTGGGGGCGGTAATCCATACACCATACCACTGATAAAAAAAATTCTTGCATTTATTCCATAACATTGGTGTAAGCTGCTCTGTAGAAATTAAAAGTTTTTGGGGGAGGGTAAAAAAAAACAGATCTATCTGCCCACCTTTACCATGAAATCAATGTGAGAGTAGTTTACCAGACTCAACTTAGTTACTGACAGCTATTTCAATGCTAACTTAATTTATTCTTCTACTTGACAGCAGGGTGCAAAGGGTTCAGAAGCAATCTCGTGTAATCCTACTGATGTGAGTAATTCTTCCCACTCTGTTGGGTAAGAATTGCGTAACTCGGCCACGGTAGCGATCGTTTCATTCCAAATCTTTGCTTTTGCATATATTTCTGCTTGTTCAAGGGGACTAGCATTTTTTAAGCTATTTTCTAAGTCTGAACTGATTTCTACTTTTTTGACAATTCCTTCAACAGATTCGTTAGCACTGTGATCCCATTCATCGCAAATCATAGCAAATCTCCAAGTATATTCTTTATTAGTTGTCAAACTTACATTTTTTGGCAGGGCAAGTTTCACAATACCAGAAGTCTCGGAAATATCTAATTTAGTTAAATAGATGCTCTTACCTGATTTATCAAATACTTCAAATTCTGCTGACTCTGCTTTGTGTTCGGGAACATACACGAAAAACTTGGGATGATCGGCAACTGTTGTTCCGACATTATCTCCTGGCATTAAGGCTGTCAATTTGGTTTGACCAGGAGTACAGTAGGATTCTGGAGCGCGAGTACCCCCACCTCTTGTTCTTCCTGAGCTTGCTCTTTGTGGCCCAGAAGGAAATTCTACACTAATCAACAATTCTGCGGTTGACTGTGCTTGTACTAACTGCACGCCTGAAAAAGTTACAATAATTGGGGATGTAGCTAAAGCCAAAAGTCCCCAAAACTTGATATTTTGCCTCGCCATAATCAATGATATCTCCTTTTTTTGATATTTTCACTATTTTGTATAATTTTAACATATCTCTAAATCAGTTTTTATCGATATATTAATTTACTTCATACTTTTAATTATTTATCTTTGATAGATTATTACTGATAATTAATCTGAGATGCAGTTGAATTTTTATACATGAAGTGATTAGAGGTCAGGAAAAAGAATAGAGTCAAGAAGGATAGGGCAGAATAAACTTTTTTGAAAGCTCATTAAGCGGACATGATATAACCTATTAAATATTGCTAATCAATAGAAAAAACCACAAAAAATATTTACGCTATATCTTGCAGTAGAGGAGTGAGAAGATCAAAAAATTGTTGTAATTTGTTCTTCATATACTAACTTAAAGATCGATATAGCAATCCTAAATAGATCGTGACAAATCAAAAAGTAAATAAAAAAACTGAAACTCTTACCTGTTCTCTGTTCCCAGTTAAGTGTTCCCTAAAAAGCAGTAAGATTTTTGACACGAATAAAATAGGATTGCTATATCAGCAACCAAAAGGAAAAAAGATTAAATTTTGATCTTGATAAAAAAGTTTATGGATAGAGGTAAAGTCCTACTAAATTTTTCCAGTAATTTCCTCTAAAACTAACATTTTTTTGGGAAAATTCTATATTTAGCGAAATTGGATTTGTTGGATTTGATATACTAAGTAAGGGATCATCAGAAAGTAAATCTAAAATAGATCTGAGAGGATAGGCAAACTGATTAAGTATAGTCATCAAGGAAGACAAAATAGAACAACATTTAGGAAAATCTTGATTTGTTGGTGTAGCTACCATTTGAATCAGTGAACAGTTAACAATTATTTAATTAGCATTCTGGGGAGGAACTGCGGAATTCAGGTGTATGATGGAAAATGAGCAACCCGCCACAAAGGTGCAGCACGCACTTTTCAAGCAGAAACGTGGGGGTATTAACCTGTTAAAAATATTAACTGTTAACTGATGAGTGATAAATAACATCTTTAAATACTGAGTTAATTGACAATATCTCACAAAAATTTTTAACAATAGTCTGTTTTTTTAGGAGATGTATTATATCAAGTTGTTAGTGATGTATACAAAAATTGTCTACTTATCCGGCCTCTCTTTTTGAATAGTCCCAATCTGGTGAAAAGATAGTTAAGCTACTCTATATAAATACAGCTTTTTATTTGGGCAAAGTATATATTCTAGCTTAAAGGTAGCAATGCAAAGGTTATTTTCCTTAAAGTGAAAAAAGCTGTAAATACTTTTCACATATTCTCTCAAATCAGGCTAGTAATTATTATTCAAAGCCATTAATATTTTGAGTCTGTCGCTCAAACAACCTGACATTTACAGTAGCAGATTTAAGAAATGAGGTAGTATGACTATTTTATTATTAAAACAACTCGGTTTGATTTCTGTTATACCTATATTTTTAATAATATCTTTTGAGTATCCTTCTTTGTCAAAAAATTATACTCAAAATCAAAAAATCTCAGATCATGAAGCAAACAATATATTAAAACTGAACAAACCTCAATCTACTAAACTTCAAAATCAACCTGCTAATAAATATCTAAAAAATAGAATAGAAGTATCTGAAAATGGATGTATAATTAAGAACTTGAGATTGAGAAATGGTATGAAGATCAAAATAAGACAAAATTGCAATTAAGTGAAATTTAAAAAAAATCAGGTTTGAAGAAGGAGTCAGGTAGGGGAGCCGTCGGATTGGTGACGTACAGGAGTCATAAAAATGTGGTCTATGGGGATTCTAACCCCAGCAACCGCATTTGCACCACAGGTGATGGTGGGTTATTAAACCCATAAGGGATAAAGATAAATAATACAAGTATTTTACAGCCAAAAATAAGGAATTAAATTAAATTTACCGATCATTATTGAAGTCTTAAAAAGTCAAATAATACTCTAGTAATAGCAATTTAAAAAAGTAATACTTAACAATAAATTTAAGTAGGCAATAAACCTTTTTAAGCCTAATGTTGTTGGTATCCAAAAAATAATTAAATATTTTAAATACTACCCATTTTAACTTGCCATTAGAATTAGAATATATTTGTTGACTGCAATATCCGAATTCAGCAAGGTAATGCAACTATGACACAAACACCACCACCTCGTCCCCCAGCTCCTCGTCCTCCAGGAGGCCGTGGTTTACCGCGTCCCCCAGCTCCACCTAGTCCACCAGCAGCAAGAAGACCGCCAACATCTCCTCCAACTTCTGCCGATCCTCCAGCATCATCAACACCTGTTTCTCAACAACTAATTCCTCCAACGGAAACAGCACCAGTACCTCAAATAGCAACTCCTGGTAGTCCACAACTGGGTTATGGACAAATTCCGCTGACAGATATTGTCCGGCGAGCTAATCAAGAAGGTGTTTCAGATGTTCATTTAGGGGTGAAAGAAATACCACGGTTCCGCAAACTTGGAGACCTTCTACCGCTTGAATATCCAGAAACTGACTTGAACACCTTTATGTTTTGGTTGCGAGAAATTCTTACAGATGAAGAAATTCGTCGATTCCAAGAAAATCTTGACTTTGATGGTGCTGCGGACTTAGGTTTTGTCAGGATTAGGATTAGCTTGTTTGACTCTCTTGCAGGTCCAGGGATGGTTTTACGACTGATTGGATCTAAAATCCTAACTATGGAACAACTTAAATTGCCAGGAGTCTTGAAGAAAGTCTGCCATTACCATAAAGGGTTAATTTTGGTGACCGGACCTACAGGTTGTGGTAAGTCCACCACCATGGCGGCGATGATTGATTATATGAACAATACTTTTCCTTATCATGTCATCACTATCGAAGACCCTGTAGAATTTGTCCATGAAAGCCGAAAATGTTTGATCAAGCACCGGGAAGTAGGTAGACATACTCTAAAATTCTTCAATGCTCTTAAAGGTGCTCTCCGTCAAGACCCTGACTTAATGTTAGTAGGGGAAATTCGAGATAAGGAAACGGTGGGAATTGCAATTAAAGCTGCTTCTACAGGACATTTGGTGATGGGAACATTGCACACCAACAGTGCCATCAAGACTCTGACTCGTATTTTGGATATGTTTTCTGCTGAGGAGCAACCAGCGATTAAATTAGCTCTTTCAGAAATTCTGGTAGCAATTATTGCTCAGTTGTTGTGCAAAACTACTGATGGTAAGCGGGCAGCTTTCCATGACATTTTGATTAATACTGATGTAATTAAGGAATATATTATTAAAGACCAGTATGAAGACATTAACCAAATTATGCTCAAAGATACTTATGAAGGTATGATTACTATGAATAGGTCTTTGTT
>NZ_JAAHGK010000497.1:0-5036 GCF_010672505.1 Okeania sp. SIO2B9
TTTGTTTTTCATTAATAAAACTATCCAAGGGAGTGTCATCCCCAGAATCATATTACTGGTGTCTGGATATTCATGGGGCAGAAGTGTCAATTGTTCTGACATAGTTACCTCCAGATTGATTGAGAAATTATTTAATATATTATATGATAGATCTTTGTACAGGCAACAAATATAATTATCCTGAAAAGCTCTTTTCACTTCATATTACCAGATTTATTCCACTTAATTGCTACTGCATCTGGAAAGAAGTCATCCAGTGAAGTGCTAATAGCTAAACTTATGTGCGATCACAAAACGAAACGTAATTCTTTCACTAAATGGAACAGAGTTATAGAACTCTTAAGTAAAACTTTATTGCTGACACATTTAGATATTTTTCTTGAAAACGGTTGACGAAATATCAACCGTTGCGTTATACTGATCTCAGCACCAAATTAGAACGATCTAAAGTACAAAAAAAAGACCGATTACAAAAGGAATCGGTCTTGGACTAAAAAATTAACTAACTTTCATTATGGCACATCAATTTACTTCTGGGGTATTTCTGACTACTCCAGCTTGGCACGGTATTGGAAAGGTAATCAGAGAGCCTCTATCACCAGGCGAGGCCATTAAGCAGGCAGGCTTAGATTGGAAGGTAACTAAGCAGAGTATTTGTCGCGAGGGAAGCAAAAAAGGAGACACTAAGCCCATATCAGATTATAAGGCGATAGTACGGGAAGACACCGATGAAGTCTTTGCCATAAGGCACAAATCTTACCAAGTATTTCAGAACTGGGAAGCCTTCAAGTGGCTTGAGGAGTTCATTGAACGGGGGGATTTGATAATTGATGCAGCCATTTGCCTCGCTGGAGGGAAGCAAATCGCCATTACTTGCAAGATAATGGTAGAGCCTGCTGAAGTTATCAGTGGCGACCTAATTGAACCTTATTTGCTGTTCAAGAACGATCATTCGGGAAACGGCAGTATTGGTTTCATATTAACACCAGTGCGCGTTGTTTGTCGCAACACTTTATCAATGGCAGTCGGACGAGATGACTTTGAAGGTAACGTTCAGCTCGACAAAAAAAACTTCCGCATAAAACACATTGGCAACGTGAGTGCCAAAGCAGAAGAAGCAAAAGACCTCATTGACTTGCAAAAACGCTGTTTCAACGACGGAATGGATGTGTATCGGAAAATGGCAAAATATAATTTGCCTCGCCACAAATTTGAAGACTACCTCAAACAGGTTTTCTCAGCACAGTTCAAAGAAAAGCAGAAAGTTTGTTTAGAGCGCAGTCTACCCGAACCCAGTATATGGGACTTGCAAGTAGTGAAAAACGTCATCGATCACTACAACAAAACCTGTGAGGAAATGCCAGCAATAGAAGGTACGCTCTATTCTGCTGTGCAAGCAGTCTCAGGAGCAATCACTCACTCTAAACACCACCAGGCCGTTCAATCACAATTATTTGGCCGTGGTAAATCCATAATGGAAAAGAGTTTGATACAAGCCATTAGCGTGATGAAGATTTAATTTTTTACAATCAGCCTACCCCAAAACTATTTGTTCTGGGGTAGAGTAAGCAACTTTTTTGCAAATAGCTACACCAATCAAAAATGAACGAAAATCTAAATACATTTAGCTGCCAAGTTCTCTTCTCAAAAATTTATTGGGCAGCCGATACTGAATGCCGCCAATTCTACGACAAACGCTACGGCAAAGTAATCACCGAAGAGCAAAAAAGCTTGTGCAGGCAGAAAGTAGAGGAAATGCTAGCCCAAAGCAAAGGACTTTTTCAAGGCGAGTCCTTAAAAGCAGTGGAAACTGCACTTGATTTGTTTGTCAGAAAAAACATTGAAAACCAATGGTGGCTGAAAAGCCCTTATGTAGTCTAGGAAGGAATAAATGAGAACTTACAAAGTAATAAAGACTGTAACTGCAGAATTTACTATCTATGCTGAATTAGAAAATGAGGCGATTCAGCAAGCAGAAAATGAAACTCCCCAATGCGAGGAGCAAATTGAATTTGAAGCAATCGACATTACCGTAGATGCGGAGGGAGAAGAGGAGTAATGGGAGACACCGATATTCAGTGGACATCCTATACCTGGAATCCGGTAACAGGATGTCAAAAAGTCAGTCCTGGTTGCGCAAACTGCTATGCAGAAAGACTTGCCCACACTAGGCTGAAGCGCTATTACCCTCAAGGGTTTCACAAAGTAACCTTGCATCCAGAACGACTGGAGCAGCCACTAAAGCTTAAAAAATCTAGAGAAATATTCGTCAACTCAATGAGCGATCTGTTTAATCAAGAAGTTCCTGATCCCTTCATCTTAAAAGTTTTGGAGGTCATTAGAAAATGTCCTCAGCATAACTTTCAAGTCCTGACAAAGAGAGCTGAAAGGTTGCAAAGGTTTATGTCTCGAATGTGGGTAGATGGTGGTGTACCGCTCCTTTTACAAGATAGTATGTCACTTATCTATGAGGGTAAAACAACCCACAAAGGGTGGGATAACTTGTGGCTAGGTGTTTCGTTGGAAAACCAAGACTTTATACACCGTGTTGATTATTTAAGGGAAACTCCTGCTAGTGTCCGGTTCTTATCTTGTGAACCGCTCTTAGGCCCTTTAAATCTAAATCTAGAAGGCATTGATTGGGTAATTGTTGGTGGTGAATCAGGCCCCAAATACCGACCTATAAATCTAGACTGGGCACGAAGCATCCGCGACCAGTGCTTAGAAGCCGGAGTACCGTTTTTCTTTAAGCAGATAGGAGGCAAAACTTCTAAGGCAGGTGGGCGTTTGTTAGACGGGGTTGAATGGAATGAAAAACCAAGACTTATGGCGCAAGCTGCATAACTTAGAGCAAGTAGTTAGGGAAAAAGTTTCTCTAAGACCTAGCACTTGTCAGTGCAAGTTATGTGAACCAGACCATTACTTTGAATGCCCAAATTGTAGGTACTTGCGTCCTTGGTGTTTTGGTGCAGCCGATGATTATCCTGATTTGTGCGACTACTGCTGGGCTGAAGTGCAAAAAATGGAGCATGACGTTGAACATGAAATTACAACTAACTAAACGAGGCTATATTTCTATGCCTCAGCAAATTTCTTTAGAAATACTGAGGAATCTGAGTGAAACAGAAGAGACTAGCAGCAAGCAACTTGCCAGCCAGTTAGGCTACTGCCAAAACTACATCAAGCAAATTGCATCTGAAATGGTTAAATCAAAAATGATTTTATCATCTCGTAGAGGCTATCTAGCTATTACCAAAAAAAGAAGTCCAAAGCCTCCCCTTTTAAGGGGATGAAAAAGCGGTCGTTTGCGGAGCAGTCCGTAGGATGGGATGGCGAGGTTTCCCGCTCTTGCAGAGCCGCTTCGCTAACGCCATATCCAATCGACCAAGAGAAATATTTAATTCAGTATTTCAAGCCTCCGACTTTAGTCGGAGGTTCGCTGATAACTGATAACTGATAACTGAAATGACCCCTAGTCAGAAGTAATTTTTTCATTTGGTCTAACCCAGGCAAGTTTAGCTTGGGATAGGCCAGTAGTCTGAAAAATTTTTGACGTTGATTGTAATCCAAACTTTATATAAAACATATTATCAATGATTGAATTTAAACAAGGTAATTTATTAAAAAGCCACCTTGACGCTTTGGTAAATCCTGTTAACTGTGTAGGAATAATGGGAAAAGGTCTGGCTTTGCAGTTTAAACAAAAATTTCCTGATAATTTTCTTCAGTATAAAGATGCTTGTGATCGCCAATTTGTCAAATTAGGGCAAATGTATATTACAAAAACAGGCAATCTATTTCCAAGATATATTATTAATTTCCCTACTAAATATCATTGGAAAGATAGCTCAAACATACATAGTATACAATTAGGTTTAAAATATTTAGTTAAGCAAATAAATGATTTAAAAATTTGTTCGATAGCTATTCCTAGTTTGGGTTGTGGGAATGGAGGACTAGAATGGGAAAAAGTCAAGCCAATAATATTGAATTACTGTAGAAAATTATCTCCAGATATTAAAATAGAAATTTTTGAACCTTTAACACATAACTGAAATGACCTTTCAATCTGGACAATAAAATTGACTTTATTAGTATAAGTTATGAGCAATAAGTGGAAAAACTATCCTGCCCCAGATGATGGACTTACTAGATTGTACTTAGACAAAACAAGCAATAAATTCATTAAATTTATATTTATTTGGGGAACTGAAGGGGAAACAAACTGGAATTTTGGGGTAGACTTTGTTAGTCGTGAATACTACCAAACTATATATGACCCAAACTACAAACAGTTGAGTAAGTCTGATTGTATTAATGCGACTCTAAAGTATACAGAGCAAAAATTATTGGAAATACAATCACAGCTTACTGAAGAATTAAATAAAATTAATAAAATCTCAAAACTATACGGAGTTAGTTAGAAAAAACTATCTGATTCTCAGTTTGAGTAATTAGTTCAGACCATCGCGAGTTTAGCTCGCGATAGCTTAGTTATCTGAAAATTTTTTGTCGCTTTAATCGACATTTTTTTAACTCACAACAACCCAAGGGCGACCGTCTCTTTTACGAATAACGATTGGTTGAATCTTGGTGACTTCCGACAGTAGGAAGAAACTAGCGTATTTTGCATCTTGCTTTTGTTCCCAGTATTTATCAGAGCCGAGAACTAAGGAGTTAAATTTCTCTTTACACCAGTTAATATCTGGATTCTGATAGTACCAATATTTTTCAACAGTTGATATCGCGACTATCGGTCCTCCTGTTTTTTTTAAGAGAATGTAGTCGCCTTCGGCTACTGCTTCATAGGGAATAATCTTCTTTTTAGATAGCCTACTTTCTACAGTTTTTGAGCCATCCAGGATAAAATTTAGATATGGATTTCTCATAACTGCAATATGCAGATTATTATCTGCCAGTTGTTCTACATCAATATTGCTTGCTAGTTGCCTGACTATTTCACTTTTGCTAATCATTATTGTTATCCTTAAAATAATTATTACTTGAGGCTAAACGTAGCCCCATTTATTAGCTAG
>NZ_JAAHGK010000498.1:0-5035 GCF_010672505.1 Okeania sp. SIO2B9
ACCATTGGTTTACTTGCTCAAAATGTTCTAATTCTTCTCTGGCAATAGCCGTTAATTTTTTGATAAGTTTCGTACTTGAAGGATAGCGAAACATTAAATTTAAAGCTACTCCTGCTGCTTTTCGTTCACAGTGAGAATGGTCTAATAATATAGTGTCTAGATTGGCGATCGCTTGTTCTATCCAAGCTTGTGAAGTTGGTTGTTTAATATATTTAATGGTTGGTGTTTTTGTTAGTTGCATATTTATTCCTTGTGTTCATTTTCATAACGTTCTTTTGCTGTTTTTTTAAGATTAGCTGCAAGGTCTGGATAATTTTCTAACACTTTTTTCAAGTCATCTTTTTCTAAAATAAATAATTCACAGTAAGTCAATGTGATGATTGATGAAGTACGTCGTTGTTCATATACTAGAGCAATTTATCCAAAAAATTTACATGCACCCATATTCCTGTATATAATACCAGTTTTTTCTGAGAATGCTTGTACTAAACCACGTTTAATAAAGTGCATTTCATAACCCCAATTTCCTTCTCGAACTATATATTCATTAGGTGGTAATATTTCAGGCTTTAAAGCCATTACTATTTCTTCAAAAAAATCTGTAGTTGCTCCTCGAAAAATAGGCACTTTTTCAATTACTTCTTTGTGCAGTTCTAATGCTAATTTCATTCTTAAAGGTTCTGGTAATTCTTCGAGTATGTGGTAATCTCTAATATCGTGATTTTCAATCCATCTATATTGATAGTAATCTCTAATTTTTTGTTGTAAGTCAGATGGGATTTTGTTTTCCCGCATATATGTTTGAATTTGTCCTAACTTTTCTCTATATCTGACTTTTGTAGCATCTAGTTTAGAAATTAATGAAGATACATTGCCAATAATATAGACATACATAGATATTCCTAAGAACATGACTACCAAAGTAAATATTATTTCAATTTCAGTAGTGGGAGTAATATCTCCATATCCTACAGTAGTCAGAGTTGTAATTGCCCAATAAAGGGAATTAATATATTGAGTTCTTATACTTGCTGATTGTAGATAATTACTAATCAACCAAGAATTTTCAGCATTAGATTCCCAACTGCCAATCATAAACCAGATACAAGCTACCCAATGAGTAATTAAAATAATTAGTATGACTAATTTACACATTTTAATCAAAGTAGGGTTAATATTTATATTAGTTTCCCTCCTGTTAAAAATTAGAGAAAATTGGGGTAGTCGTAATAAACGAGGGAATCTCAATAAAGCAATAATAAATAGTGAGTTTGGTACAATTATTCTGGCAATTAAATCTCCGGGAATACTAGCTACTAAATGCCTTGAAAAGAGTCGATCTCGATAATGTTGAGCGATATTTTTTTTGTCTTGAATATATTCTCCGTACTCAAAGTAGCCAATATGAAATCGAATAAACATATCAATAATTAAAATTACATCTCCTATAAGATCTAATATAATCCAGAGACCATCAAATCTATTTTTAAAAGCAATTCTAAATGGGATTATGAAAGCATTATAAAGAGTAATGGATACAATTAATACTTGCCAGAATCTAATAAATTTACTATCGGGATGAAGTGTGGGAATTTTCACTTTATTTTTCTTGAGTAATTATAGGAGGGAACAAGGAACAGGAAACAGGTAACAGGCAACAGTGGGAAAAATATTTCCCTGTCTAAGGTTTATTATCCACATAAGTTCTAGTACCATTTCACTTAAAGTCAGAATTGATATTTTAGGTAGTTAAAATCTCTACTATACAGTAATTTCAGCGTAAGCATTTCAGCTTATTATTTGACTTCATCAGTTACCAACTATTTGTGACATTTTTTAAGTGAATTGGTATAACAAACCCATTATTTTATAGAGTAAAATTAATTAGTGAAGAAGGCAATAGACATAAGAGAATCATACGTTAGAGGCATCAAACTCGCTACCAATTGCTAGCTACCAAATTTTTATGTTGCTGGGGATTTTAATTAACTAGAATAAAATAATTTTTTATCTTTTTCATTTGGGTTTAATACCCCACCGTCTACACGATGTTGACAATTGGTTGGGGTTTGAGTCCCCATCCACTTCTTCCTTCTTCCTTCTTCCTTCTTCCTTCTTCCTTCTTCCTTCTTCAACTATTTTCATTGACTTTTTTTATATCCAAAAATGGAATAAGTATTATAATTTTCCGATGGTATTATACATATCTTGAGCAAATTTTTTCGGGTTCCATAATGGCGCTAAATTTTCTTGCTCTTTAGATTTAACTAATTTATCGACTAATTCCTGACGTAAATGAGGATTTTGACCTAGTTTTACACCCCAATCAATATATTCATTCCATGACCATGCTACGCCGAATTTAATATCTAAATTTTGTAAAAAAGAATAACCCATTCTAGATAAAAATTGCTCTCCGGCAAGAGTAACAACTGGTAAATTAAACCATAAAGCTTCTAAGGTATGAGTACCACCATTATAAGGATAAGAATCAAGCATAATATCTGCTAAAGAATAGATGCTTCTATGTTCCTCTTCTGTAGGAAATATTTCTATAAATTTAATGCGATGAATACTTACACCTTCAGCTTTACAACCTTGATGATAAGCAGATTGAAATACTTCTATATCTCCTAATGCTTTATGAATTAAAATACTATTAGGAACTTGCTTCAAGATAGCAATTTGTGCTTTGACTAAATCTCGGTTAAATTTTCTTCCTGGTGCTAAACAAAGATAAACAATTTGGTCTAAACCTATCCTCTGAGACTTTCTTAAATTAGCTCTATTTGTTTCTATTCTTTGAAAACCAGAAGTTGCTACAAATGAATTTGGCATCCTTACTAATTTTTCTATATAGTATTTATCTCGGTCTTGGGGGTGGGTATATAAATCGCATAGAAAATAATTATTCTCAGATATATAAGGAGCATCAAATCCTAACCAAGATATACAAATTGGTGCAGGTTTATTACTTAAAATTTGTGTATTAATTGGTAAACTCAAAGAATCTAAATCTATCAATATATCTATTTTATCTTGCTGAATTTCTGTAATAATTTCTCGGAGATCGACGCTTCCGTGGGGATATTTTTTCGGTACATATAGTTTAGTAACAGCTTGGCTAAATTTTTTAGTTTGGTCATCTGTTTTGAGACGTTCTGTTGGATATAAATATATTTCTGTATTTAATTTTCCTAACTCTCGAATAATATCAAGGCTACACCAACCGACAGAATGTCGATTAAAATGACTAGAGATAAAGCCAATTTTTAATAGATGATTATTGTCAAAATTAACAGGAGTATAAAAATGATTATTTTGAGGTTTGAGGACAAATTGTCTATAAACTTTCGATACCGATTTGTAGAGGTCAGAGTTGGCTTGAATATCATCTCTTAAATAAGGAACACTAAAAATAAAATTTCCATATAAAGCTTTTATATCGACTACCTTTTTAACAATAGTCATATCCTCTTTCAATTTAGCTTCAAGGTCAAAAAATCTATCTTTAGCAATTTCATTTAAGCCAGATATTTGATAAGTGCTAATCAAATATATCCCAGTCATAATCGGATCTATTTCCCCACATTCCTGATAATAGTTAGTGACTGCTTCCCTGGCAACTACATAATTATTACCATCCCGAAGAATGCCACATAAATGTTGATGTGCTGTAGCATAATTAGGCTGAACTTCAATCGCTTTTTTCAGATATTTAATAGCCTCAGAAAACTTACCTTGACTTCTAAAAATTATGCCAATTTGACTATAAGCTTCTGCTAAATTTGGATTGAGTGTAATTGCCTTTTGCCAACTATCAATAGCTTCATCTAACTTTCCCTCTTCAGCTAACTTATATCCCTGACTTAAATTAACCTCAAACCCACCCAAATTAGGATTTAATTTTAAAGCTTTTTCTTCTGAGGCGATCGCTTCGTCTAACTTGCCCAGTTGCTGCCAAACTTTGGCCAAATTCCAATAAGCAACGGCCATATCTGGTCGTAATTGAATCGCCTTCCTGTAATAAGCGATCGCCTTATCCAGCTTTCCCTGACGAAAAAACATACTGCCCAGGTTAACATGAGCCTGGGATAACTCAGGATTAAGTTCTATGGCCCGATAATATAGATTAATTGCTTCCGAAATTTTACCTTGGGCTTGGATAATATTTGCTAGGGTTACATAAGTAGACGCCCAATTCGGTTCTATATTTAAAGACTGGCGACAACAAGCGATCGCCTCTGATAAATGTCCCTGGGCATAATAAAGTTCTGCTTGTGCTGTTAATGCCTCAGAATTTGGAGTTTGTGAATGGGGAAGACTTGAAGAAATATTCATTGGAAAAAAAAGTCTATGCTATCTAATTAAAGGTTAAAATTTATCATATTTTGTACCTGAGTAGGACGAGAGAATATAGGTCTTTCCTCTAAGGTGCAATATTTGAGTTATCCTATGTTTAGTTTTGGGTAAAAATATTTGATATAGCTATAAGTATTCAGCTATCAGCTATCAGCTATAGTCAAAGTTTTTAAGTTTAATGTTTTGAAGTTTCTTAGATTTCCTAATCTGAATGCGTAGTACTATAACTAATATGAAATAGGTTAATGTTTGCTACAGATAATTTATCAAGAGATAGAGAGATGGGGAGATAGGGAAAGTCATAAATAGCATAATTACTTGTATTTCATATCAACTTGATCTTTTACTATTTCCCTCAACTTTCAGCCCTAAAGCTGATAATAAATATAGTATTAATTTTGGCATTTAATATTAAATCAGAAAGATTTCAATGATTGGAAAAAATTTGCATCAACTTCCACCAAAAATTAAATTTAAACCTCAAATAATTTTGGTGATTATTTCATTAAATTTGATATAACTATTAAGTATTTCCTGCGGAATGCTGCGCAAACAGCTATCAGCTATTAGCTATAATAGCTATAATCAAATTTTTTAACTGTAATGTTTTGAAGTTTCTTAGCTATCCCAATCTGAATGCGTAGTACTATAACTAATATTAAATAGGTTAATC
>NZ_JAAHGK010000499.1:0-5031 GCF_010672505.1 Okeania sp. SIO2B9
TCAGAAGCCTTACCCCTATTACAACGGTCTCTGGCAACCTATGAGAAAGCATTAGGAGCTAACCATCCAGACTTTGCCTCCAGCCTCAGTAGCCTGGCATCACTGTACAGTGACCAAGGGAAGTATACAGAAGCCTTACCCCTATTACAACGGTCTCTGGCAACCTATGAGAAAGCATTAGGAACTGACCATCCCTCAGTTGCTGCCAGCCTCAACAACCTGGCATCACTGTACAGTGACCAAGGGAAGTATACAGAAGCCTTACCCCTATTACAACGGTCTCTGGCAACCTATGAGAAAGCATTAGGAGCTAACCATCCCTCCATTGTCACCCCCCTCAGTAGCCTGGCATTACTGTACCATGTCCAAGGGAAGTACAGTGAAGCCTTACCCCTATTCCAAAGGTCTCTGGTAATATTAGAAAAAGCATTAGGAGCTGACCATCCAGACTTTGCCACCAGCCTCAGTAATCTGGCATCACTGTACCAACGCCAAGGGAACTACAGTGAAGCCTGGCCCCTCTTTCAAAGGTCTCTAGCAATCAGAGAAAAAGCATTAGGAGCTGACCATCCCTCAGTTGCCACCAGCCTCAACGGCCTGGCATCACTGCACCTTAACCAAGGCAACTACACTGAAGCCTTACCCCTATTACAACGGTCTCTAGCAATCAGAGAAAAAGCATTAGGAACTGACCATCCCTCAGTTGCCACCAGCCTCAACGGCCTGGCATTACTGTACCATCTCCAAGGGAAGTACACAGAAGCCTTACCTCTATTCCAAAGGTCAAGGGCAATCAGAGAGAAAGGATTAGGAGCTGACCATCCATACGTTGCCACTAGCCTACTCAACCTGGCAACACTGTACCAAGCTCAAGGAAATACAACCAGTGCCATTGAATATCTCACCCAGGCAATGGAAGTACAAGAAACCACCCTCACTACTTTCCTCGCCACAGGTTCGGAAAGCCAAAAACAAGCTTCCATGAGAAAGCTCTCAGTCACAACTCACCAAACAATATCCCTACATCTCCAAGACGCACCCAATAACCCAAAAGCAGCTAACCTCGCCCTCACCACCATCCTCCGGCGCAAAGGTCGCATCCTCGACTCCACTATCAAGTCCCTGCAAACTATCCGCGACAAACTGACCCCAGAAAACCAAAAACTCCTCAACGACCTGGCAAACACTCGTACTCAACTAGCTGCCCTCATCTACAACAAACCCGAAAATCTCCCACCAGAACAATATCGTCAACAAGTCGCTACCCTCAAAGGTAAAGCAGAGAAATTAGAAGCTGACCTTTCCCTCGCTAGTGCAGAATTTGCTAAGACTAATGAACCAGTAACTATTGAAACGGTACAAAAGTTAATTCCTGCTGATGCAGCATTGGTGGAAATAATGCAGTATTACCCAGTAGATGTCAAAGCTCTGAAACTTGGCAAACCCCACTACGCAGTCTACATCCTCCATTCCACAGGTTCACCACAATGGCTAGACCTGGGACCAGTAGCACCCATCCATAACACCATCACCGAATTTCGTGCTCAATTATCACAACCAAATAGTTCCATCCGAGAAGTTGCCCGTACCTTAGACCAACAAGTAATGCAACCCATCCGCCAAAAGTTAGGCAATGTCAAACACACCCTGTTATCTCCAGACTCCCAACTCAACCTCATTCCTTTTGCTGCTCTAGTCGATGAAAACAACCAATATTTAATCCAAAACTATAATATTACCTACCTCACCACCGGACGCGACTTAATCAAACTTGGTATTGACTTCCCCACCAAACAACCACCAATATTAGTTGCCAACCCCGAATACGACAACCCAGGCAACCCCACTTCTGTGCGACTCGTTGCTAATAATAAACGTGGTCACAAAAAACCTACTAGAGATTTAGGTAGTTTTTTATTTGCTCCAGAAAACTTAACTTTTGGAGCATTATCAGGAACCAAAGCAGAAGTGGAAGCTATTGCACCAATGTTATCAGATGTGACTCTGTTAACAGAGTCCAATGCTACAGAAAATGCTATTAAACAAGTGAATGCACCAGAAATACTTCATATTGCTACCCACGGTTTCTTTCTGGAAGATTTAGAAGAAGTAGCACCGCCAGTATTAGTCGGGGGTTTTAATACTGACATTCCCAACACAGAAACAAATAGATTAGAAAATCCACTGTTACGTTCGGGTATAGCTTTAGCAGGGTTTAATCCTCGCAAAAGTGGTGATGAAGATGGAGTAATGACAGCGTTAGAAATTGCTAATTTGAGTTTGGGGGGGACAAAGTTGGTAGTATTATCCGCTTGCGACACGGGAGTGGGAGATGTGAATGTAGGAGAGGGAGTTTATGGTTTGCGTCGAGCATTAGCTCTTGCGGGTAGTGAAAGTCAGGTAATTAGTTTATGGCAGGTGGATGATTTTGGTACGAAAGATTTGATGGTGAAATATTATCAACGGGTGTTGAATAATGAAGGGCGATCGGAAGCATTACGACAGACCCAGTTAGAGATATTGGGAACAGAGGAATATCAACATCCCTATTATTGGGCATCGTTTATTCCGTCTGGAGATTGGCGGGAGATAAATGATGGATAGCTCGGATATTTTTTATTATCCGGATGTCATGGTAACTTGTCACCCACAAAATGAAAATTTTTTAGAGTTAAAATTAGTGGGGTTAACTTTAACAATGGCCGATATTTATGATGAAGTTTTATAGCTTTTGTAGGGACGTTGCATGCAACGTCCCTACCTGATGATTTATCGTTTCTAATTTATGATAAAATTTAACTAATTGAACAAAAAAAATCAAGGAGGAAATTATGATTGCTCAACCGGAAAATCATCAAAAAACGACCGCAGAAGAATATTTAGAATGGGAAGCTAAACAGGAATTTCGCCATGAATATGTGGATGGTGAAATTTTAGCCATGACTGGAGCAAGTCTTCCTCATGTTGACATTGCCCTTAGTTTTTATCGCGCTCTCTATCCCCATCTCCGTCAAAGAGGATGTCGAGTTTATGTGTCTGATGCTAAAGTTCAGGATGCTAAAAATAATCGTTATTTTTATCCAGATTTAGTTATTAGTTGTAATGCTGATGATTTAAAATCTCGTACATTTCTCCAAAATCCTAGTGTAATTATTGAAGTTCTTTCTCCCAGTACCAGGGGTTACGATCGCGACGATAAGTTTAAATATTATCGTCAATTTTCGAGTTTGCAAGAGTATGTTTTAGTAGATTCAGAATCAATTTATGTGGAAATTTATCAACGTGGTGAAGGGAGAATGTGGCTTTATTCTGCATATATAGAAGGAGAAGATTTTACATTATCTAGTATTGAATTTAATTGTGCTGTTGATGTTTTATATGAGGACGTTAGTTTTGAGGATTAATGAGAGGAATATGAGAAATATTACTAACAAAACTAAAACAAAAATCAGCCCATAAAATCAACTCTTTGCTCGTAGTTTTGCTTGATCCCTAATCCTAAAATATTCGCCATCAGAAAAAAATGGCAGACTTATGACTTCAGCTATAATTAATTATCCATATAAATTCATATAAAATTGAGTAACTAATAACTATGGAATTAGCAACTGCATTTATTTCAACCACAGATTATCTGGAAGGGGAAAAATTTAGTCCCATTCGCCATGAATATCTCGGCGGTCAAATATTCGCTATGTCTGGTGGCAGTGAAGAACATAACCGCATTTCGTTAAATATTGCTAGTTTTTTGCGTTTGAATTTACGCGGCAGCGAGTGTAAAACTTTTATTGCAGATATGAAAGTTAAAATTGCCATTGCCGAAAATAGCTCGGATATATTTTATTATCCTGATGTGATGGTAACTTGTAATCCACAAGATACGGAAAAATATTACAAGAGTTTTCCTTGTTTAATTGTTGAGGTACTTTCCCCTTCTACTCAAGATTTAGACAGACGAGAAAAACGCTTGAATTATCAAAGTTTAGCAAGTTTGCAAGAGTATGTATTGGTCGATCAAATAGAAATGAAGGTAGAGGTTTATCGTCCATCAGAAGTTGGTTATTGGTCTAGGGAAAGTTTAGGAAAAGAAGATTGTTTAGAATTAAAGTCGGTGGGGTTAACTTTAACAATGACTGATATTTATGATGAAATTTTGATATAGCTTTTAAGCATTCAGCATATTAATGGCTTTAGTTATCTAGGAGAGAAGGGGAGAATATGGTTTAGGTGGGGACAAGAAACACTTAGAACGGGAGCAAGATGCTCCCACTGGACTATACCGTGACAAAAATAATTGGATACCAATACTATTACAATACAAAACCACTGATATCAAATCCGGTTAAACAGTTATAGAATCGTTAACTCAGGAGGAGTCAGGAGGAGAGAGAATTACAAAGATGAGCGTAATTATGACGATTGGAGAATTTTTTGATGTCCAATTCCCTCGGATTTGATATTATATCATGTCCGGTTAAACAGTGATAAATAAATAACTACGGAGTCCTCAGGAGTCAGGAGGAAAGAGGTAATAAAGAAGAACAACAGGAGAAGAAGGAGAAAGTTTTTTTATAACTAATTATCCGGAAATGATATTAATTATAAAAAAATATGGCGTTGGTAAAGCGCGTGTATGATATTAATCTTAATTACTGAGGAGTCAACCCACCCACGCCCCTCCCAGGAGGGGAGGGAGGAGGGGAAGTCAGAACTCAGAACTCAGGAGAGAAGAAAGAAGAAGAAAGAGGAATAGAAGGAGAAAGTTTTTTGGTCGCGTAAACGGAATGGAGTTCGATCGCGCTCTGATCCAGACATGATATCATACCTCAAATTACCAACGCCAAAAATATAAATAATACATCTTAACATATCTACATTAATTAGCAACAAATCTAAAAATTTAGATGAGGTAAATTTCTATATTATGGATGTGTTAGTTGCTGAGGAATTGGCTATAAATCACCAAAAAACTATCTAATGAAGACTATTTCTAATAGTTTATCCATTAGACTTATCCAAAAACTAGATTTT
>NZ_JAAHGK010000005.1:0-18209 GCF_010672505.1 Okeania sp. SIO2B9
TAAAAATTGTAATCCTACCAATTGACCCGCAACTACTCCCAATTGTAAACTAGCACTATCCACAATACTCCGAACATATTGTCCCAGAGTTTCCAATAAAATAAAACCCACTGCAAAAGGTGTTCCCAATAAAAATCCATCTAAAGGTTCCCAAACACCAATTTTATTTCGCCAGGGATCAGGTAAATTACGACCTATTAATAGTGCTAAAAACACAGGTAATGCTTTTAACAACTCCTCCATTAATCCCGCGCCAAAAAACATTCTAATCAGGAAATCAAGAAAGCCAACTTGCTCAGGATTTACTGATATATCACCAGGAAGTATAAAACGAAATACTCCAATAAACAATGTCAAAATTGGACTTAATAAGATAATAACAGTTGTTAAAGCTACTCCGAATAATACCCACCAAGGTTTCTGTTTGCCACAAAGTTGATAAACGAAATAATAAGCAGCAGTAGCAATATAAGCTGCTAATAAAAAATTGAAAGCTATTGCTCTACCCACGGTTAAAAACATTAAAATCACAAAAAATACAGTGATAATACCTGGATAAAGATAGGCTTTTTTAGCTAATTGCTTTCCTGTGGAGGCAATAGGAAATAACTGGGTCAAAGTTATCGACTCAGTATCTTCAACATCTTCAACATTAGGAACAGAATTGACAGGAAGTGAAGTAGAGTTTACTGATTGTGATACTGATAAGGTTGATTTTTGGTAGGATAAATTATCGAAGATGAATTCTGGTCCTTTGTAACCCAGACGAATACGATCGCCCACCTGTAAAATTTGACTTCCCTGTATTCTTCGTCCATTAATATAAGTACCATTAGAACTATTGAGGTCGCAGATTTCCCATACTAAACCAGTAGTTTTGGCCTGTTTGGTATGAATACGAATTAGGGCATGACGGCGAGAAACCGTTGTATAAAATTTTGTCTCTAGGACAATTTGACACTTGGGATCGCGTCCTAGCACTATCTCCTCTATCTCAGATAGATACTTTTTTATGAGCTTTTCCTCGTATACCCCTCTTGTAGACAGTTGTCGCAGAAATGCCATTTTTTAGATATCTTTAAAATTTTTAGTCAAAATAATTATTGATAAGCAATGAACAATTAATTGTCAATTAAATATAGCGCCGTGCGCAGGCAACAGGCAATAGCTCCGGAAGGCAACAGCTTATCTGGGGGAATAAAAAACCGATAATATAAGACTTTTAGCTATTGGACACCTCTTGTAATTTGTAAATATGCCAGCACACATTGCTATACAGCATATTTCATATCAGTGGGGTACATCTGTTGTGGGCAAGATGCCCACACTACGAAGACTTTATCATCAATATTTGTACCTCATATACCTGCAATCTGCTGTATTGTCCATTGTTTATTGCTTAACTAGCGATCCGTATTTTCCGTACCAGAATGCTCCGCAAAAAGCACTCAGCTTTCAGACTGCTAAAAGCTTGGGTTTAAATCTCTGACTTCTAGCTTGTCGTTTAATCTTAGGAGGTGTCCCCTATCCCCTTCTGGCACTTTAAAAAAAGTAATCTTGCTGAGTGCTGAGTGCTGACCGCTTCTTTAATTTCTATTGATTCGCCTTAGCGTCTTGAATTGCTAAATAAAAGAGTAAAGTAGCTAGAGGAATGCTCAGACTCAAAATTATCCCTGTTACTAGACCACCTAATTCTGGTTCCCCAGAAGATAACTCAAAAATAGAACCAACTGCTGCGATCGCTGCTATACAAGACCCACCCAAAAGCAATGTTGATTTAGGAGTTCCTACCATAACTTTCTTCTCCAAAAATATTGACTATTTTAATTTTTTATGATAATCACTAAAGTTAAGAACTAATAAATCTTAAACTTCTGGACTATTGCTTTTGTATTAGACATCTGGTAAAAATCAAAAATATAGCAGGAAACAGGTAACAGGCAACAGGCAACAGTGGGAAAAGAATTTCTCTGTCTAAGATTCATCATCAACTCGTTCTTTGCTATAAAATCAATTACCGTACATAAATCATCAATTAGGGTTTGCTGATGGAAAGTCTTTTTGCTGGGGTAGGAGACAACCCACCCCTCGCCCCTCCCCCTCCCAGGAGGGGAGAAATGGGAATGAGCGAGGAAGTAGGAGTAAGAATTGTCAATTTGGGATTTTTCTGCCCAACTATGAGCCTAAAATACGCTCCATGCATGAGCATCAACAGCTAAAAACCAGGTACTGCAATTCGACCCCAAAAAGGCACTTGTCTTTATATGTCAATGCTTTTAGATTAGATCGGTAAGCCCCAATTATTTCCCCCTACTTTGTACGGACTTTGTATGCAACGTCCCTACTACTCCCTATTCCTAGATGTCTATTAGACATCTGGTAAAAATCAAAAATAAAATCAATTCTGATCAAGAAATTATCAATTTTTCCTCCCTGTTGCCTGTTGCCTCTTTTCTGGAAATGTCTATTAATTTTGCGAGACTTTAAGCAACAGATTTGACAGCTTTAGGAGAGAACTTATGCTTAGTCAACTCTTCATTCAGTGCCAATTTATTTTCTACTCGGTCTACAAACAGCACCCCTTGAAGATGGTCCATTTCATGCTGAATTGCTCTAGATAATAATTCTTTAGCCTGAAGAGTTTTCGGACGACCATTTTCATCTTTGTAGGTAACTTCAATTATTGCGGGACGTTTAACATCTAAATAAACCCCAGGAATACTCAGACACCCTTCTTGGAAAAGACAAACTTCTTTACCATACCTTTTAATCGTAGGATTAATCAAAACTAGAGGGGGCGTAGCAGCATTATCTAGCTCGCAGTCTATAACAATTACTTGTTTTTGGACAGCCACCTGGGGTGCAGCTAGACCAATACCATCAGCACTATACATAGTTTGGAGCATTTCTCGTATCAGTTTCCGAATATCATCATCTACCTTATTCACACGCTTTGCTGACTGACGCAAAGAGCGATCGCCCAAATAATGTATTTCCAAAGGTGGGTTCTCTAATTTTTCCTTCTTAACTAGAATTTCAGAATTTGTCATAATTTTACAATATCAAAGTAATGGCTAAATTTTAAACAAAGGTACTTTTTGAACCTCTTTCTATCTATCCTAATAGAAAATACACGGCCTCTGAGCCTTAACGAAGTCAGAAGTTAGATAGGGGAGCCGTCGGATTGGCGACGTACAGAAGTCAACCCACCCCTCGCCCCTCCCCCTCCCAGGAGGGGAAGTAGGGGATTTGAGCAACTCTCCAAAAATATTTCGCCTTAAAAGGCGGAGTTGCGCGACCCAATTATTTTGATAAATAGTCAAGTTAACTTATCACATCCAACTCAAAGTCAAAGTCCTTATCTCAATTAATCAAAACCCCCCTGAGTCCTAAATTAATATTTTTTTGCTTCTAATTTTTGACTTTTGACTTTTGACTTTTGACTTTTGACTGAGTCCTAGATTAATCAATATTTTTTGACTTTTAACTTTTAACTTTTGACTTCTAATGTCTTGGCAGGTTTAGTCCCAATATAATTGATATAAAACCTAACCTCTAGCTAAACTTACCCGTAAAATTATTGGCATAACTTCTCTTTTCTAATGTTTTCAGTTTTTTATAGATATTACAAAAACTTAACAAATTAATTGTCTATCAAAAAAATCAAAATTAAAAATTATATGAATAATGATTCAAACTCTTCTTCAGCTAATTCTCAAAACACCAGTCCAACCTCAGAAAATTCTAATGGCACAAAAGCAGCGATCGCTCCTGTAAAAACACCAATAGAGCAATTAAACTTGGTAGAAAATGAAATAGAACAAATGTTACCCTCCTCTCCCACACAACTTAATGGTTTGGCAAACAATCAAGCAGAGGAAGGGCCAAAGAATCGAATTGCGTCCATTGTCTCCCTGACAGCAATTGCCGTAATGATTCTGGGGTTAGCCATAGATAATGTGCTGCTTGGTTATAGCAGCGCGGTTGTGGCAATGGTAGCTTCCATCAGAATGATTTGGCCTAGTTGGGGTAAAGTCTGGAAAACCCTCATTCCTCCAGTTTGGCGTAATCTGATTATTGCTTGCTTTGGTATCTTGGCCGCTATTGTTGGTTTACTGATGTTAAGTGGAGCAAACCAAGAACCAGGTACTCGTAATATTCAGATTAACTGGGATGCCATTGGAGCGGTGGGCGAACTCATCGGAGCTTTGGGTCAAATTTTAATTGCAATTATTGCTGTATATGTAGCTTGGCGACAATACGTTATTTCCAAAGATTTGACCATTCAGCAAAACCGCATTACTCAACAACAAACCATTGATGCTTACTTTCAAGGAGTTTCCGATCTGGCAATGGATGAAAAAGGTTTATTGGAAGATTGGCCACAGGAAAGAGCGATCGCTGAAGGACGTACAGCAGCTATTATTAAAAGTGTAGATGGAGAAGGTAAAGCGAAAATTCTCAGATTTTTATCTCAGTCTAGACTAATAACACCGATTAAGCGCGATCGCCAACTTGGTCGGCCTATTTTAGATGGTAATGGGGGTTATGCGGAAGACAGGGAATATGGTATTCGTGTGATTGACTTAGGAGTAATGTTAGCTGGTGCTGACCTGACAAAAACAGATTTACGTTGGACAGAATTAAGTGATGCTAATCTTGTTAGAGCTAATCTTAGTGATTGTGACTTGGTCAAAGCAAATTTTTCTCGTACTATTTTGTATGAAGCAAGTCTGGTAGGTGCTGACTTGAGAGGAGCAAGATTTTTCTATGGTAATGCAGAAACTGCTACTCCTCGCAGTCGTACTCATGTACCTAACTATCAAACAGGTATTTGTACTGGTGCAGTGGTAGAAAATGTTGACTTTAATGGAGTCAAACGGTTGTCTGACGAACAACGTTATTATTGTTGTGCTTGGTCTGGGGAAAAAAGTAGGAGAAAGATACCTGGTGGTTGTGAAGGTATTCCGAATAAGTTGGGGCGTTAGAAGAAGGAGTCAGGAGTCAGGAGTCAGGAGTCAGGAGAAAGGAGTTATGTCAAATCCGGTTGAATACTTATTAGAATTCTTGGGAGATAGAAGTGTGGATAGAATTATAAACATATACTGTGTAACCAGATTCTATATCAGGAGTCGGGAGAAAGGAAGGATGAGAGTGGGAATTATCTAGGCATATTCCGGCATTTTATGTCTGCATTGATATGTAGGGGCGAATGGCATTTGCGCTCCGCAAAGCTCTGAATGGCGCCCTCACTAGATTTAGTTTCCGTGCGTAAGTCCTGTTAAATTATTTTCTCCTCCTCCTAGCTACTCCTCTACTCTGTTAACACTTGCCATTTCCCAAGCTGCTTGAAAGAAATCTCGTTCGCAGAGCATGGCATAACAGTAGGTTGATTCTGCTTCTTGAGTATTATCTGCGTAACTGTCTATCACTTTCTCCAGCTTTTGCGTCAAATGTTCAAAATCCTGACTGCTGTAAGTACGAATCCATTCAGAATATTGATGCTCTGGGATTTCTGGTGTAGCCAACTGTTGTCCTAAGAAAGCATAAAGTCGCATACAAGGAGTCATTGCTGCAGCGATCGCTCCAATATTATTACTCCAAGCTGTTGCTAATAAAAAATCTGTATAACGCCGTGTAGAAAATCCTGGTGTAATAGTTTCTAGATTTACTCCCCATGCTGCCGCATAGTTTTGATGCAGTTGCAATTCCTCTTTTACCCCACCTGCGAGAGCATGAAACAGTTCAAATGTTTTCCAGTCTGGGGACTTAGCTGCAGCAATACTGTAAGCACGGGCAAATGCTTTGAGGAAAAAAGCATCTTGTCCTACATAATAGGCAAAACTTTTATGAGGCAGTGTACCGTCAGCAATTCCTTGCACAAAAGGATGAGATAAACATACTGTTGCTAATTGTTGATTTATTTTCCATAAATTATTTGATAAGCTGTTTTGCATTGAAACCATATATCTAAATTTTTGTCAAAGGGAATAGGGAATAGGGAATAGGGAATAGGGAATCTAAACTATTCTTAGCTTATCATATTTTCCATAAATTCATTCAGTGGTATTATATTATGTTTTAGTTTAAGATTATTCAACCAATTTCAGAAATGTAGATACAGCAGATTGCAGATAGATGAGGTACAAATATAAATGCTAAAGTGTTTGTAGTGCGGGCATCTTACCAGTGACTGGTATACCTGGCTAATATGAAATACGCTGTATGTTCTATAAAACATCTCTACAAGAGTAGCTCGAAAAGGATAATATGATTTATGGAAAAATCTATTTTAATAGGAAATTATTGTTTCTTCCCTCTTCCCTCTTCCCTCTTCCTTCTTCCTACTTTTATGAAATATTCTATAGTAATTCCTATTTATAACGAAGAGAAAAATCTCCCAGAATTATATCGGCGTATCAGTGCCATTCTGAATAGAATGGATGGAGATGTAGAATTAATTTTAATTAATGATGGGAGTCGCGATCGCTCTCTACAAATACTCCGAGAATTACATCAACAAGACTCTCGAATTTGTTACTTAAGTTTTGCCCGTAATTTCGGACATCAAATTGCTGTTACTGCTGGTTTAAATTTTGCTAGGGGGAAAGCTATTGTAGTTTTAGATGGAGATTTGCAAGACCCACCAGAATTAATTCCAGACTTAATTGAACAGTGGCGACAAGGTTATCAAGTTGTCTATGCTCAACGCACAAAAAGACATCAAGAAAGTTGGTTAAAAAAGTTGCCTGCTTTTCTATATTATCGGATTTTAAAACATTTAGCAGATGTGGATATTCCCATTGATACGGGAGATTTTTGTTTAATGGATAGATGTGTGGTAGATGTGTTGAATAAAATGCCAGAAACTAATCGTTATATTCGAGGTTTAAGAGCATGGGTTGGTTTTAAACAAACAGCAATTAAATTTGAGCGCGAACCTCGTTTTGCTGGTGATATTCAATATACTTTTGCTAAGTCTTTAGCTTTAGCAATTAATGGTTTAGTCTCTTTTTCTAAAGTACCTTTACGACTTTCTACTTATATAGGATTATTTGCTGCTTGTATTGCTTTATTGATGGCTTGTTTAGTTTTATATTGGCGGATTTTTTATCCAGATTCACCATTAACTGGTTTGGCAACAATTATCATGGCAATTTTCTTTTTAGGAGCAGTACAATTAGTAAGTATTGGAATTTTAGGAGAATATATCGGACGTATTTATGAAGAAGTGAAAGGTAGACCTCTTTATACTTTATCTGAAGTGGCAGGATTTGAGGATAAGAATTAATACCATCAGGACTTACGCATACAACTCCCTTGAAAACGACATATTTAGGGGCGAATAGCATTCGCCCTCAATGGCATTTGCCCTAAATTGATGAGGGAAGCGGTTTCTTACTCATTTTTAGAGAACTGACTGAAGTATACGTGCTAACAAACGAATTCCATCAGAATTTTTCATATCTTCCCAGGAAAGTGCCCAACCTTCAGATGCTGTTATTAACGATTCATCAAGTTCTGGGTGAAACTGGGTAGTTAGTGCTTTCCGGCCGTTATCCCAATAAATACCGGTTGCTGCCACCTCACATAACGGATCGCCACTTTGAGTATGTGTTGAAGCTAAAATTTCGACACCAATGGGTGCATCCATTAGGCTTTGTAGGTCTAGTATCGAGGCCGCTTCAAGGCTGTAAGCAGTTATCGCATGGTGAATTTGCTGATAGGCCCAACATACGAACCGCATTGATTCTTCTGATACTTCGTTGCCATGAAATGCCTGAATGTGCAGATTGTTCTCGTACTGGAGTGCTACATCAATGATAGCATCAAAACGTTTTGCTACTACACGATATGCCTCCGTGATTTCAGTCGGAACATGAGGAATCTCAAGATCCCGGTAGGGGTATAAACGTGTATTAGAATGGCTAATTTCTTCATTCTTAGCAACTGCAAACGATTCATCATTCCAAGATTGGGCGACAGTACCATAACTCTTTTCGACCTTCAGGCGATTTGCCACCTCGGCAATGCGACGACTGACAGCAACAAACGCTGGTTGTTGTGATTTTTCTAGACGATCCACAGATTCACGGATTAATTCTACATGGGCCTGCGCCGTAAGCTGATGAGAGAGACAAATGCCAATGAAAGGCACCTGTTTTAAGAGGAATTCAACAATCAGTTGCGTAGCATCTGAACGAGGAAATGCTGGCGAAAAAGTATCTTTTACATGAACATCCGGTTTGCCCCCTTCCAATACTATAAGTTTGGCTACCCTTGCCAGGGAAGCAAAGCGCTTTAGGTCAGAAATACCATGCTTCCAAGCGGGCACAATAAGGGTAGGTAAACCCAGTATCTGATCGACAATATAGGCCACGTTCTCTGATGCAATGACCCCAACTTTATCCTTGGGTCGTTCGCCAACATGCTCCCAGGGTTCAATAACTACAACACTTTCTGCAATTTCTCCAGGATCGACCAGAGAAAGATCGTCTACATGACGACCCCAGGTAGGACTACGGTCACCGAGAGGATTTGGTGTATTACGTTCAGCGAGAAAAGCATCAATTAAAACTTGACTAGATTTAGACATTTATAGTGCCTCTGATTTTATTAGGACTTATATTTTACAATTTTTCTGAGTGCAGCCTTAATTCCTTAACAAAAAAATCAGAAGGTTTTAGATCGGTAATTTCAATGACACAATTATGCGTCCAGAACAACTGAATTCTAGCATTTCGGATATTTTTCCACCATCTTGGGGTCTGGTATCGCGCGATCAGCGACAAGAAGAGGATTGACTCAAAGGAAAATTTTTCTCTATTATCCCTTTAAAAGGGGAGGCTTTAAACCACAATTTTTCGGTAAATAAAGCTTTTAGCCTTTTTCGACTCTAAAAAAGTGCGCCTGTTTTAATTCCCTTACCCTCAAAAATTCAGAATTTGGGGGTGAGGAGGGGAAGAAAAATCAAAGAAAAATTATTCCTCCTACTTTCTCTGTCTTCCCACCCTCCCCAAACTTCCCACACTCCCCACCCTCTCAACACCTTAGCCCTATTTAATTTTTGGGCGAAAGTATGAACAATCGCATGGTTTCCTATATTCCTCAAGCTGCTAACCGTCAGACTCCGAATCGGATAAATGAAGTTGTGATAAAATTGAACATTATTTTCTGGAGTAACTTATGATATCGACCAAATCTTTGCCTTTGAGTTGGGAAGAACTACAACAACTCGCCACATTTGAGCGAGATACCATTAACGGACCAACCAATTCCCAAGCAAGATTGCGGCTGTTTGGACAAGCCGAATCAGATGTGCGAGTTACTCTTTATCGCGATCATCATGCTTGGTGTCCTTATTGCCAAAAAGTGTGGCTGTGGTTAGAGGAAAAGCAAATTCCGTACCGTATCGAGAAAGTCACTATGTTCTGTTATGGAACGAAAGAAAAGTGGTATAAGCAAAAGGTGCGATCGGGAATGCTTCCTGCGCTAGAACTTGACGGTCAGTTAATTACAGAAAGTGATAATATCTTATTAGCATTAGAAAACGCATTTGGTCCATTAAATCGGGTGGGAATGGGCGATCGCCGAGCGCTGCCTCTGCGCCAGCTAGAACGCCTACTCTTTCGCGGTTGGTGTAGTTGGTTGTGCTACCCCACGCGATCGCAAAGGGACGAACAACGCAGTCGAGATCAATTTACCACCATCGTGGCTAAAGTTGAAGCAGCTCTTGCCAGTACTCCAGGATCTTATTTTCTGGAAGAATTTGGTATAGTTGATTTGGTTTTTACTCCATACATCGAGCGGATGAATGCCAGTCTCTACTACTACAAAGGCTATTCATTGCGGGAAGAAAACCCAAAGCTCTCTGATTGGTTTGATGCTATGGAAACCCGATCCACCTATAGAGGAACACAAAGCGATTTTCATACCCATGCCCACGATTTACCACCGCAAATGGGCGGATGTTATCCTAACCAAGAGTCTCAAACTGAGATTAATCAAAAACGAGTCGATTGCGGTCCTTGGTTGGGATTACCAGATGTGATGTATCCAGAACCCGAAACGTCTCGAACAGAAGCTCTGCAACGGGTGATCAAGCATCGTGAGAATATCATTCGCGTTAATCCAGCGGACGATCGCCTTTTTGATGAAGCCTTGCGTTGCGCTCTGACTTACATGATAACAGGAGAACTGTGTCCGCCACCATCTGCTTCCGATCCAGCCCTGCGCTACCTGCGCGATCGTATTAATGTACCCAGAGATATGTCTATCTATGCTAGCAAACGACTGAGAGAAGCATTAGAAACGACGGCAGCTCTATCTGGCGATCGCCAAGGAATACCCATTCCAGTACGCGATCGGCGCGATCAAGACCCCGCTAATTTTACCCAAATTTAACAATGGAGTGAGAATTCCCCTCTTCAAACCTTGGATTGCAGAGGGGAACCCCTATTTGATTTTCAATAAAGGACATGGGATACTATTAAACTTTGGTGTTGAAGGCAAGAAAAAACCGAGTTTAATTTCAATCTGCTTCCCTTTTGCTTGACAATAAAAAACTTATTGTTCCGAAAATTTTATCTAAATCGGTAATAGCAATTCTCAACTTGCTTTTTGTGAATTCATCGGATACTAATTTTCCAAATTGCCATAATTCTCCATCTGTTACTATCCCATACACAGCAAGTTCCTCGGCTTTATTTAATTTTTGCACAGCAATCAACTCAGCGAGACATTGCCCCCATCCCTCACTAAAATCATTCTTTTTTGCTTCAACAACAACGACGATTGGAAAACCCAAAACAGTTTTACCTAATTCTGACTTTGTTGAAAACAAGTAATCAGGCGCTCCATTTAGTTTAGTATCGTATGTTATGAACTTGTGGCTCCAAAGAGTATACTTATCAATAAAACTTTTATAAACTTCTCTTAAAATTGGATAAATAATATTTTCACATCTTGAGTATTCAGATGTGTATATATCCATGTTCTGTTCGCTGAATTTCAATTCCCTGACAAACAGATCAGAAGGTTTTAAATGGGTAATTTCAATAAAGTCTGCTTCCAAATACTTGATCTTATACTCTTGTTGAACTTGAGCAATAGTTTTATAATCACTAAAAGCCATTAATAACTCTTACCTCTCAACGTGAAACTCTTGATTTAATTGCATTATATCCTAATTTTCTGCTTTTTATCGTTCAAGTCCCGCTAGAACATCGGCGGTGTCAAAGGCTAGGGTGTTATACTGGCTAAAGCTGTAACTTGTGGCAGGGTCAAGAATTGAAGGTTTCACCATTGCTTTACTCCAGCAGCTTTTAACTTCCCGGTGTTTGTCTCGTCGGTATGGACTGTCTTTGAGGGAAGTATAGCAAGCAAGCGCTCGCAAAACAAAATGTATGCGATCGCAGCAGGTAAAAACCTAGTGCATCATGATAAAGCAAGCAGGGATAAAGTCTCATCTTCGTCAAATAATTTGATCGCGCTAAACTCCCGACGCAGCAAATTTTCAACTTGTAATGTCGAACAGTTCCCAAGGCGAAGCCAAATCACTTTCAGTGGATTTCCAAATACTAAACTCAGATCGTGCATATCAGCATCTTTCGAGACGATGATTAGATCGTTGTATGCATGCATAATCCCAAACGATTGGGTCGATTGTCGCTTTCATGCCCACATCTCGAAGGTGAAGGGAGTTTGGGAAAAAATCGCTCAAACGGTTTGGTAATTTAGGCGATAGATTCTCATCAAAAAGTAATTTCATGGGGATAATGGGGCACTCATAAACCGACGATCGCGGTCAGCAGCATAAGCAATGCATGCTTTTAAATCTTCTCGCGTCAGATCGGGAAAATCGTCTAGAATTTCTGCTTCAGTCATCTCAGAAGCTAGGTACTCAAGGACTTCATAGACTGTAATACGCAAGCCACGGACGCAAGGCTTACCACCACGTTTTTCAGGCTCAATTGTAATGATGTCTCGGTAGTTCATAAACTGGCATGAGGAAAAAATGTTTACTTAGCATTATATCGAAAACTTTTGCTGCCCGCAGACAGAGAAGACTTCTAGAGCTTATCTGCAATGCGATCGCCAAGCTGTTCGATTTAGTACAGGGATAGGCAGGGAAACATTCAAGGATGAGTTGAGTTAATCCTGTGGTAAGTTCCCTATTGTTAACACACCTTACTGCTGTGGCTAGATTAGTTATGCAAAGGATTTTGTGAGTTACGCAGGAACAGAGATTATCTATTTATTGATAGATTGCTTCCCTGCTAACATAGCCTACGCGATCGGCGATCGTACTCAGCCAATAGCCAATTAACGACCATTTGTACCCGTAGACCAAAGTGGCACACCACGATTGGTGTAGACAACCACGTTACCATCTTGTTGAATAGCTAGGAAAGCACCTGGATTCCCATGAGTGTTTGAAGCCCAAAGAACACGGCCTCCATCTGCATAGATAACTAAATTACCATCTGCTTGCATTGCCAACACTCTAGCACCTTGGTCGTGAGTGTTTGTTGCCCATACTGACTGCCTGGATGGATTATAGAACCCCTGAGCGTATCTTTGGACGCGGTATGTGCTTTTGGCTTCCGTCCTCAGCCTGAGGAAGTTGTGGAAATTCAGGAACGAGAATGGGGAAAAAGCGGATGAGACCCCGCGTCGCCCAACTCACTCATTCTAGCATCAGGATGATCTATTTCTGAGGCTTCATATTTAAAGGGAACTACTCCATTTTCCATCCAAAGAATTTCTAGAGGTTCATCTCCTAAAACCTTCCAATTATCAACTCTAACTCCAGCAGGAATAAAAGAGTAACTATGTTTATCTAATTGCCATTCTCCTATTTGAATAACTCCACTCAGAACAAAAAAAATTTCTAGATCGGCTGTAAATATTCCTGCGGGAGCTGTAAATTGAGGGGGTAAACTTACCCTAGATGTAGATGCACCACAATTATGCCAAGATAATAATCTTCTTGTTGCGAAAGGGACAGTTTCTGGCATTCCCTGGATGCGCCAATCTAAAATTTCTGGTACAGTATTAGAGTCGAAAATTTGGTATTGACGAGGGATAAACTGAGGAGAAATTGCTGTACTTCTCCCAGATAAATTCATCCGTCCCCTACCATCTCCTCCCCAGTCTTCTTTAATTGATGGTACTTCAAATTCACTATTGCTATTTTCTTGGTTTTCGCCCATCATACTTTAGTCCCCTGTTGAAATTGGTATTTTTTAAGTAAACTATAATGTAATCTATAGTTCTTTGAAATGGCAAGTTCCACTATGCAAAATTAATTTAATATTTGGTGGAGGTAGAAAATAAGGAATAGGGAATAAAAAATATATCTGAGTAGTAAATATACAGCAGTTTCCGAAGTTATGAGGTACATATATTGATACTTTTAGGGAGTAGGGAGTAGAGAAGATGGGAATTAGGGTAGTGAAACAAGCAAAAAATATTTACCCCGAGTTGTACCGCATTAGTTTGAAATCTGCTATATCAATAATTGTGTCTACCTATTTATAGGAGATAAAATAGACTAATCTAAATATTAATCTCTGAACCTAAAACTTAACTATTTTAAGAATTATGAAAGTTGCTTTAATTACTGGTGGAACTCGTGGAATAGGGTTAGCTATTTCTCGTAAATTAGCTGAAGATGGTTTTAATCTGATCCTGGGATATCATTCTAACCATGATGCTGCTCTTGCAGTTAAAAAAGAGTTAGAAAAATTGAATATTAAGGTTATTACTGTAGCTGGAGACATCAAAAAATCTGAAACTGTTAATGCTTTATTTCAGGTAGTTGAAGAAAACTTTAATAGTCAACTCACAGCTTTTGTTCATGTCGCTGGTTATGCTATTACCGCAACACTCCCAGGAAATTTTACTTTTGAACAGTATGAAGCAGCTCAAGAAATTTATCCTAAAGCTTTTATTCGTTGTATAGAAAAAGCTCTAACTTATATGGTTGATGGTCAAGGTAGAGTCATTGTTATTTCTGCAACAGGTGTTCATAACCCAGGAAAAGTTTATGGAATGGCCGCACCCGCAAAAGCAGCAATGGAAACTTTGGCCAAACATTACGCGATCGCTGTTGCTCCACGGGGAATTACTGTTAATATTATTACCCCTGGTTATATCAAAACTCAAGCTTGGGATGGCTATCTTGATAAAGTTCCTTATATTGATAAAATGCCTCCCCAAGTCACCCCCATGGGAAGATGGGGACAACCGGAAGATATAGCTCCTTTAGTGGCCTTTCTTTGTTCTCCAGAAAGTCGATTTATCACAGGTCAACATATCTATGTTGATGGGGGACTAGAATTATCTTTATTTTGGAATATTCATCGGTTTAGTCAAACTCTATAGCGCTACGCGCTAGGGAATAGGGAATAGCAAACTGTAAAAGGATTTTAGGATTGAAAAATGTCCGGACCAATTCTTGTATTGCTATAGAACCCCTGATCGTATCTTCATAAATATGCGCGTTTTTTTAGCTAGGAGACAGGAGACAGGAGACAGAAGACAGGAGGTAAGAGGGAAGATGTGGGGAAAAATAATACAAAAAATTCAACACTCCTTGCTGATGATTTTTCCTCAAAATTGATGCGCGAAAAGACTTGAGAACCATAATTATATAGATCTCAAATGGGTGCTATAAAAGCAGAATAATCGATGATCGTGATGAAAACCGCGATCATCAATTTTCTGGCAATCTTTTCATCAAATCTTCAAAAGTATAAGGACAAATATCGGGTAAACTAACATCATATACTTTTAAAACTTTACGCTTTGCTCGCTCATATTCAGGTTGAATATTGATTTTATTTAATAGGGTATTAGTAAGTCTTCTCTCAATTTCATCTTGGAAATCATCAATTTCATCAATCCAATGTCCGCGCGATTGGATATCATTAGTGTAGTCTAGCTTTAATCTGTGAATTATAATTTGTTTTAAAAAGCTATGAACTGCATTAATTTGCTCTTTTCCCAAGTTGTCTATCTCCTCTCTTAAATTCTCCCAATCAAGTGCTTTTTCATTATGTTCACTCAAAGCTTTTGCTTGTTCTTCTGTCCATTGAACAAAATCTGTTTCATATAGATTAGTCATTCTAATCTTTATATTGGTTTGTCTAGTCACGTCAATAGAATTCATCAGTAAAACTCCTAATTATATTATATCCGTTTAAATAGTTATAAATAAATGACGGAGAAGTCAGAATTCAGGAGGGAAGAAAGAAGAAAAGAAGGAGAAAGTTTTTTGATCACTATATTAGATTTTTAATTTGCTGGTGATGCATTGTAATTATTTTTGTTACCAGAAACGGTAGTGGGAGCATCTTGCTCCCTTATTAGCGGGCAGGATGCCCGCACTAGGCATTGCTTCTTCCTATTTACCATTACGCTCCGCAGAACTACCCTTAATTTTATAACTCTCAAGGAACTACAATAATTTTTCCCATCAAACGACGCTCCTCCATTTTCGTCAATGCTGCTGACACTCCCTCCAGACTGACTACTTCCTCGATGGTCGGTTGCAACTTTCCCTGCACAAATGCTGGTATAATTAAATTTTTGAGAGTTTGCCAACTTGCCTGATAATCACTGTTATACCAAAGGGCAATACCGTAAACTGCAATATTGCGCCCCAGTAATTTTCCCATTGGTAAAGCAGCATCTAAACCAGTAGTCGTACCATAGCAAGCAATACGACCATTATTAGCTATAACTTCTAAACAGTCAGCAAATGTCACTTTACCAGCACCATCCACTGCCACCTGTACCCCTATATTATTTGTAATTTTTCTGACTTCAGAAACTACATTTTGATTGCTATAGTCAATGCAATAGTCAGCACCCAGTTTCAATAAGTATTCCACTTTAGCTCTATTACCAGCAGTGGCGATAACTTTTGCTCCCAATAATTTCGCTAGTTGTATTGCTGCCGTCCCCACACCACCACTACTAGGATGGACTAATACCCACTCTCCAACCTGAACTTTTGCCCGATAAATAAGAGCTAAAATAGCGGTCAAATAATTAATAGGTAAACTGGCAGCTACTTCAAAGGAAATATCATCAGGAATAGGTAATAATTCTGTTGCTGGAGCGATCGCCATTTCGGCAAAACCTCCTTTAACCTGCCCTACTACCCGCATTCCTGGCAAAAACCCTTCAACTTTTTCCCCTACTGCATCAACTATACCTGCTGCTTCTTGACCCAAAATTTGAGGTAGTGCATTATTCCCTGGTCTTTTATATTTTCCGTAGGTCATTTGCAGGTCTGAGTTATTAATTCCTGCTGCTCCTACACGCATTCTAATTTCACCAATATTTGGTGGCGACATTTCTGTTTCTTCTACTCGAATACCAGTAATACCTGTATATTCATGTATGCGAACTGCTTTCATTTTTGGTGTATTATTTAAACTATTTGGTTGTCCTGCTCGCGAACGTGTGAAGATATATATTTTTTAATTTCTGACCACACTCCCCATCCCCCCCATCTCCCCATCCCCCCCATCTCCCCATCCCCCCCATCTCCCCATCTTCCCTCCTGACTCCTGACTCCTGACTCCTGACTCCTAATTTAAGACTCTTTCTTCTTTAATTATTGTTCGTTTAACTATTTGATGATTATTAAACCAATGCCAAGTTCTAGCGCGATGATTATTATCGGGACTAATATTAATCATTTCATAGATATATAAATCTGGCATTCCTTTATATGTAATCCACAAAATAATTGTTGAATCATCTACTTCCCAAGCATAACCATCCAACCTTTCTGTATCAAACCAAATTTTTTTATCTCGATATATTCCAGGAAATTTATATTCTTCTTTTTTACCATCTTCCCACTCATAACGATTAGTTTGAAAATAGGGATATTCTCCATTATCTGGAAATTGACAAGTTAAATGAGAACTATGGCGATCGATAATATTACCCTGATTATCTACTATTGTATATGTTCCTTTCCAATCTCCTTCATGACGGACTAATACGGACATTTCTTCTCTAATTTTGGACATAATCTAACTCCTGATGGGACAAAGATAATTATGTTATAGCAGAAGGAAGAAGGAAAAAGGAAGAAGGAAGAAGGAAGTAAGTTTGTAGGTTGGGTTGATGCCAGGTTAGCGGAGCTTATCCTCCGGATAAACCCAACAAAAACAGGTAGATGTTGGGTTGCACTACCGCTTTTAATGTTCCACAGACGATCAACGGTGCGTTACGCTTTGCTAACACACCCTACTAGACCGACACAGCTAAAACTGTGCAATAGGGAGTAGGGAAGAAAGATATTTGTTGGGTTTCGTCCCTCAACCCAACCTACACTTATTGCACCATTTAAAGTGTGTCAGTCTACTACTACAATTCTTTTAAAATCAGGAATTGACAGAAATTAAATTGTAGATATCCAAATATATTGGGCAAAAATTAAAGGAATAAAAATTAACTCTGGCAAGTAAACTCTGGCGGAATATTTGGCGAGTTCTCAACACAGAAATAGAATTGAATTTATCGGAAACTGTTAAAGGTGGGGTTGAGTCTGGTAGGGCGGTTTTGGAAATAGCAAAAGCTCTAGAAAATAAGGATGCTAAAGAGTTAAAACCTTTTATTGAAAATATTGATTCACTTTTAGATGTACTAAATTCTCCCCTGGGAAAAGTTGCAGGAGCGGGTTTACCTTTTTTGCCTATTGCAACTGGAATTATTACTTTTATTATTGAAAAAACTCGTCAGGAGCCAACTTTAGAAGATGAAGTACAATTGGTGGCTCAGGTAGCTTATTTAGAAAGTTTACGAATATTTTTAATAGACCATCCTGAAATATCGGAAAAACTGACAGAAACTGAGGCATCGGAAGCGGTACAAAAATAGATTAAAAAATTGGATGAAGAAATAGATTTTAATGACAAAGGACCTGGGAAAATTTTGGTTAGTTTCTATGATTCACCTTTGAGGGAAAAGTTTGATCAAATTTTGATTGAACGTTTTAAAGAATCTGGTTTAGCTGAAAATAAAGCTAAAATTGTTGCTGAAAAAATTTCTCGCAATACCCACCGTTATATGAAAGAAGCAGTGGTAGAGGTGAAAGACAATGCTAAGAAATTAGCCGGAATTTATGGATATGGGTGGCAACGAGATTTGGAAATTTATGGCAGTATCGATAAGTATTTAGA
>NZ_JAAHGK010000050.1:0-12982 GCF_010672505.1 Okeania sp. SIO2B9
GATCAGCGGTTTCAAATTAGAGAAATTTAATTTAGGAGAATGACTTATGAGATTGGGCTACAGTTAAAGATAAAAATGAAAGCTGTAGATAATCTAACAAATTTAGTAAATAAAGCTAACTCTAACTCTACAACAAAACCTCCACAATAAATAGCAAAATTCTACCGAGAAAAACTTGAAATACTCGTAACCTTAAGTAAAAAAAAGGAAATCAATTATGTCAAGTCTACTGAAAACAGTTAAGCAGATTAATGTATTAGCTTTAATATTTAATTTGAGTTCGGTATCAGTAAACTCGAGGGTGAATCCAGTACAAAAGTCTATTGCTAAGACAATTATTAAAAGCGGGACCAGACTTTATGAAAATGGTAAAGCAACTTTAGCTGAAATTGGAGAAATAGTTAATACTTTAGTAGTTGAAGTAAAGACAGAAAAAATCACAGCAGCGCAAATGGTAAAAGTTTCTGTTAAAGACTAATATAAATAAAAAGCATATTGTTGGTAAATTCTGTTGGCAACAGGGGATGTTATCCCCTGTTTTTTTTGTGTTAATGATTTTGAGTAATTTGGTAAGAAACAATTTCCATCTTAGCTTTTTGAATCAATTAGAGATACTATAGCACTACGTAAATAGGTTAGGACATTTATAAATGCTCAAACTCAGTCAGATATTACTTTTAACTTTTAACTTTTGACTTTTGAGTTGCGCGTAGCGCTATATATTCTTACTCAGATGACACATTGAGTAAATTACGATAGACTGTAAAAGATTAAATTACCAAAGTTTTTATTATTATACTTACTATCTATGCCAAGAAAAACTAAAAAAACAGCAACTTCTAATTCTCTACCTCAAGAAAATGCTTTATCCTTCTCTTCCATTCACGCTAGGATTGATTTTCTCAACGAAAAGCATAAAAAACTTCTGAGCAAAATCAAACGTAAAAAAACTGAGTTGTCTAACCTGACTCAACAAATGCAAACACTCACTCAAGAAGTGCGTCAAAAAAGTAGACCATTGTATGACAAAATTAATAGTCTAGATCAAAAAATTCATGGGCTATTTGATAAAATTTTAAGTAATAAACTTTTAGGAAAACGTCAAAAGCAAGAAGTTATAGATATTTATCGAATCTTACAATTGACAGGTAAAATTTCTCCTCGCCCAGAATATTTTTCTCGGTCATCATCGACAAATTTTCAAGATGAAGATAGAGATGATTATGAACAGACAACGGAGAAAGATTTTTTTGGAGAAAATCATCATTACGATGAAAATGAAGATATTTGTCAACCACGTCCTAGTAGAGACCTGAGAAAAATATTCTTAAAATTAGCCGATAAATTTCACCCAGATAAAGCTAGGGATAATGAAACTCGTGTTTTCTATACTGAAATCATGAAAGAAATTAATATTGCTTATCAAAGTGGTGATCTAGCTCGGTTACTAGAGATTGAAAGAGATAAAAATCAAGAAAAAGTTAAGTTTTCCCAAAATGATAGTGAAAAAGAATGCGAACAATTAGAGAAAGAAATTGAACTATTATCTCAACAATATGAACAAGTTAAATCAGAGTTACGAGAAGTGAAAAAGACTCCTCAAGGAAATATGGTAAAACAGTATCGCAAAGCAAAGCGAAAAGGAGAAAATTTGATGGAAAATTTGGTTGCAGAAGCAGAAGTTGATCTAAATTCTTTGCAAGTATTGCATAATTTTGTTAAAGATTTTAAAGACCGGAAAATTACACTAAAAGAGTTTGTTAGAGGTCCTAATTCTGTAAATAGAGATGATATGGAAGATCTGATTAATGAAATGTTTGAAAAAATGTTTGTAGTGGTAAATGTATAAATTAACTTAATCGGTATTGTGATTGTATTTAAGAAGGAAGAAGGAAGAAAAAAGAAGGAAGAACCGAAGAAATTAAGGAAAGGAAAAGTGGATGGAGTCAAACCCCAACAAGCTTGTAGAAACTATAGGTGAAGTGGGTAGGAATGAAACTTATAAACGAAAAGATAAGTAATTAAAACGATTTTAAAATGACAGAATCTATTTCTTGGCAGGAACGCTATCTCAATTTAATTGACCACATTTTGGAAATTACTCTCAAAGGTCAAATTCGTTCTAAGGAACAAGTATATCAAATGCTGGTAAAAGAAATTAGTAGTGGTACGGGCGAAATTTTTGAACGTTGTTTTGATGAACGTCTGCAAACTGTCCAAAACCAAGTAGATACAGAAACTGATGAGTTAAAACAAGCAAAAGCTAATCGTCGTTTGCGAGCATTAAAAACTATTCAGGGAGAATGGGAGCGGTGGGAAAAACTAAATCAGACTCAAGAAGCGATCGCTTCGTCTGTACAAGAAATTATTAATGCTGAGTCTAGCGATCGCCTGACTACTTTATTCAATGCTATTGACCCTAACCAAAAACAACCTCTAACTCTCAATCAACTACAAAAACTGGCCCAAAATTTAGACGGACAAAAACTCCAAACTGCTGACCCTGATTTAGAAAAAGACTTGCAACAGTTTGCGACTGGTATTACTAAAGGTTTAGATGCTTGGCAACGACTGCAACCTTATTTGGTAAGTTGGATTTATGACCAAAGTAGGGGTCAATTAGGATTTGGTGGTACTCCCGAACAACGAGGACCGTGGATATTATGGGCAAAACAGGTAAATAGTTCTTTTCCAGAAGGTTTATTCAATACTATTGCTTTGGAAAAGTCGATTGTAGAATTTGCGAGTAAGGCGAGTATTGAAGCTAGTAATTTAGTTGAATTGGTATTAATTTTACAATGTTTACAAAGAGGATTAGTAGAATGGTTTGATAAGTTAATTTATGATGCTAAAGTAGGGGCAAAATTATCTATTTCTACTTTTTTAACTTTTGCTACTATTTGGTGTCAGTTAGCTAATGGTTTTCAAGCTAGACCTCGTTTAACTAATTCTTGTTTTCAGGTGGCATTGCAAATTTTTCGTGCCTTTTCTCAACAGGAATATTTTCCGCTCTATGGTGGGATTTTTGCTTCTTTTTCTGGAGAATATTTACAGAATGCTTTGAGTTATTTAGATGCTCCTTTGCAAATAGTTAAAGGTACTCAAGCTAAGGCAAGAATTTTAACTTTATTGGGTTATTCTCAGCAAACTTTGGGGGAAAATTTAAAGGCAATGGAATTTCATAAAAAAGCTTTAGAAATTGCCCAAGAAACGGAGGATAAATTCTGTGAAATTGCTAATCTTAATCATTTGAGTCGGACCTGTGTAGCGATGCAGGATTATAGTGAGGCAATTAATTATAGTCAAAGGGCGTTGATGTTTTCTCGACAAATAGGGGATAAAAAAGGGGAAGCTAATGCTTTGGCTAATTTAGGTTTTAGTGAAGTTTTCCAAGCTAGACAACAAGAAATGATGGAGACTGAGATTTATGAAAATGCGATTAATTATCTACAACAGGGTTTAAAGTTATCGGAAAGTTTGGGAGATGGTCAGAGTAAGTCTCTTTGTTTTAGTAGTTTGGGAATTGCATTTATGGTGTTAGAAAAACCCGAAGATGCACTGTTATATTTGGCGGGTGGTTGGCAAGCTGCTCAATATTCTGGGGATTTGTATTTGCAAGGTTTGAATTTGGCTTATCTTGCTCAAGCTTACTATAGTTTACAAAATTTGGAGCAAGCTATTTTTGCTGGTAGTTTGGGTATGTATTTGTTAGAGCAAATTGGTGCTAATGAATGGCGAAAAACTGCTGGGTTGATGGTTGTTTTGAAGGGGCAATTGGGAGAAGATTTTAATGAAATTTTAAATCGGAAACGGTCAGAAATTTTGCCAGTTATTGGGGTGGATGGTTATGATTATATCTCTGAACTTTTGGTGAAATATCAACAGTCTCTTTAGAGGCTGTTTGTCAATAATTAATAATTAATAATGAATAATTAATAATTACCTCAAATCCGTTTAATTGGACATAAAAAAAATCTTCAATCGCCATAACTACGTTTATCTTTGTAATTCTTTCTCCTCCTGACTCCTGACTTCCCCTCCCCTCCTGGGAGGGGTGAGGGGTGGGTTGGGAGGCGTTAGGGGTGGGTTGACTCCTGAGGACTCCTAACTTAACCATTCTATGGCTGTTTAACCGGATTTGATATTATAGCGCTGTGTGCAGGCAACAGGCAACAGCGGTGCGACCCCGCGACGACGCCAGTCGCAAGGGAATGCGCACCAAGAGAGGCAACAGGCAACAGGGGGAATAAAAAACCGATAATATAAGGCTTTTAGCTATTGGACAGTTCTTGTAATTTGTAAATATCCCAGCGCACATTGCTATACCTCTTCTGTAATAGAAGGATTGGCTAAAAGGATTTTTTTCTTCTCTTGGTCGATTGGATATGGCGAAGAGACCCGCCTAGAAATCAAAGAAGAGAACAAGAAAAAAGCGAAAAGAAGATATCAAGCATTATTCAACAATGAGTTTAAGGGGGGTGAAAAACCTTGATAGTCAGTGCTTTGTAACTTTTGTAGAGCTTGTTGTAACTGGTAGTTTTTCTTTTCTAACTCTTCTTGCAAACATTTAACTTGTAGTTGCAGATGTCTAACTTTTAATTGATTTTCAACTCTAGCTAATACCTCAACTGTTTTAAAAGGCTTGGTAATGTAGTCACTACCACCTACAGAAAAAGCTTTAACTTTATCCCAGGCTTCATCAAGAGCGCTAACAAAAATCACTGGAATATCTTTGGTTTTAGGATTTTCTTTAAGTTTTTGACAGACAATATAGCCGTCTAGCTGTGGCATATGAATATCTAACAATACCACATCAGGACATCCTACGGTAATCGCTTGTAATGCAATTACACCATTAATTGCTTGTTGTACTTCATATCCTTGTTCTTCCAGTAAATCAGACAACAGTTTGAGATTTTCTGGCTGATCATCCACCAATAGAATATTACCCTTCTCAGAAACTGAGAGAACTGGGGACAAGTCAACTGGAGACGAGGGAACTGGCGACAAGGAAACAGGTGAAAAAGACATAGACAAAGACGATTCAGGCACTTGTGGCTGATCAGGTATTTTTGTCTCTAGTTTTTTTTCTAGTATAGCTTTAATATTAGACTTAGTAATTTTTTTGCCCAAAACTTCAGAAAGAAGTTGCCAAAGTTTAGGTGCAATGTCTTGCTTCAAATATTTAGGAGAATAACCACATTCTTCTGCAATTTGATCGTAAGTCATTCTATTTCCTTGTAAAGTAGTCAGTAATACAGTACGCTGTAAATCACTAAAACTATTACCCATTTTTTCTTGTGTTAATTCTTCGGCTAATGCTAAAAGTTCTTCAAAATTGCTCATGGTAGTAAAACCCTTTTAAAGTAAATATCAACTTAGTATTTAAAATACTATAAATTTAGTATCCTAGCATTCCTAAATTCTTGCTGTTATTAATAACACTTTCTCATCAAAAGTATCTTTTTAGTTAGTTTTAGTGAAAGTCCTGATTTTTTTTTAAGGTCATTTTTGAGGATGCCCTTAGGTGTATTTCATACTTAACCTAAACTTAACTTAAACTTAACCTAAATTGATCTATACAAGTAAAGTAACTCTGAATAAAAAAATAGGGTCTTCCTGCCCTTTTTAAGAGGATCAAAAAAAATTAAATTCAGTATTTCAAACCTCCTATTTCAGATTTGAGGTACTGTTAACTGATAACTAATAACTGATAACTGAAATGACTCCAAGAAGGAGAAACTTTGGCTCAATTTTCTATAAAATGAACTGTAAAAAAACTACCCCAATCCCCAAATTGAGCATTCGCACTACCCTTGTAGTATCGTTTGTCATACAGATTGTTGCAGCGGTTGGGTTGGCCGGATGGCTCTCGTTTCGTAACGGACAAAAGACTGTGAATTCCTTGGCGTTACAATTATGTACAGAAATTGGTAATCGTATTGACCAACAGTTACAAACTTTTTTAAGTATCCCTCACTTAATCCATCAGAATAATCAAGCCGCAATTGCTCGCGGTCATATAAATGTACGAGATTTAACTGAATTAAGACGTTATTTTTGGCAGCAGCTACATATCTTTAAGTCAGTCACTGATATTGGAATTGGCAATGCTCAAGGGGAAATTGTTGCAGTTAGCTCTGTTGAAAATGTCACAGGTGTAGTCAGAGTATTAAATGCAACAACAGATGGGAAAATGGAAACATACGCTGTCGATCAGTCAGGGGAACCAACAACTTTAATCAAAGTTACACCATTTAACATAGATCAGCGCCCTTGGTATCAAGATGCAGTCAAGGCGGGCAAACCAGTATGGAGTGGAATTTTTCCCCGTTTAACACAGTCTGTATTGGCAATGAGTGCAGTACATCCCGTCTATAGCAAACAAGGTGATTTAAAAGGAGTTCTCTATATCCTGATGCACCTTTCTGAAATTGGAGATTTTCTCCAAAGTCTCAAAATTGGTAAAACTGGACAGAGTTTTATTATTGAATCAAATGGACTGTTGGTAGCGACGTCAACAGGGGAAATTCCTTTCCTTCAGACAGATACTTCCATAGAAAGAATTAAAGCTACAGACAGTAGCAATTCAATTACACGAGCAACCAGTCAATACTTATTAGGAAAATTTAGTGATTTCTTGGAAATCACAAGTTCTCAGCAAATTCGTTTTGAGATTGAGAATAAAAATTACTTTCTACAAGTTTTACCGTTTCGCGATGACAAAGGTTTGAATTGGTTAGTGGCGATCGTTGTACCAGAAGCAGATTTTATGGAACAAATCTACGCTAATAATCGTCAGACTGTTCTACTTTGTTTTCTGGCAATTGGTCTGGCTACGATCGCGTGTTCCTTGACTGCCGATTGGATTACCGCTCCCTTGAGAATTATATCCCAAGCTTCAGATGGACTAGCTCAAGGCAATCTCAAGCAGCAGATAGAACCCAGTTTATTTATTGAAACTAACATCCTGGTACAGTCTTTTAATAAAATGTCAAGGCAACTTGAGGAATCATTTGATGCCTTGCGTCAGAGTGAGATGACCAATCGTGCAATTGTCAACACCATTCCCGATTTGATGATTCACGCTAGAAGTGATGGGAGTTATATAAATATCATTGGTAGCAGTGAGCCATCAGGTGTTTATGGGGTAAAAGCATTTAAAGAAGGAAAAACTGTTAAGGAATCATTACCACTTGATTTAGCAGAAAGGCAAATGCACTATATTCAGCAAGCCCTAGCAACAGGTAAACTGCAAGTCTACGAGCATCAAATTATATTTAATGGTCAAATCCGGTATGAAGAGGTACGGATTATGGTTTTGGGGAAAGACGAAGTATTGGTCATGGTACATGATATTAGTCCTCGAAAGCAAGCAGAAAAAGCCCTGGAAAAAGCTAATCAAGAATTAGAGAAAGAAGTAGCACGACGGACAGTTTCTCTAATCGAAAGCCAAAGAACTTTGACTACTCTGATGAGTAATCTACCTGGGATGGCCTATCGTTGCCTCAATGACTCCAACTGGACTATGATTTTTGTCAGTCAAGGATGCTATAATTTGACTGGTTATTTACCTAAAGATTTAATAAAGAGTTCTCTATATGCTCAATTAATTCATCCCGAAGAGCGAGATAGACTCTGGCAACAGGTACAACAAGCGATCGCCGAAAAAAGACCATTTCGAGCAACTTATCGCTTAATCTCTCAGCAAGGAACAGAAAAATGGATGTGGGAACAAGGACGAGGAATTTTTAATCAAAAGGGAGAAGTACAATTTATTGAGGGTTTTATTACTGATATTACTGATTGGGTTAAAGCTAAGAAAGACCTAGAAAAAAGCAACCTAGAATTACGGGAAATTCTAGAGCAGCTAAAAGTAACTCAAGTCAAACTCCAAATAGCAAAGGAAAATGCAGAAACAGCAAACAAAGCGAAAAGTGAATTTCTAGCTAATATGAGTCATGAACTACGCACTCCCCTCAATAGTGTGATTGGCTTTACTCAAATTCTCTGCCAAGAGACCTCTTTCAAACCAGAACAACAGGAACGTTTGAGAATTATTAACCGCAGTGGGGAACATTTATTATCCTTAATTAACAATATTTTGGAAATGTCCAAAATTGAAGCAGGTCAAACCACCCTGCAAGAAACAGATTTTGACCTCCATGCTGTTCTTCAAGATCTGCAAAATATGTTTTGTCTCAAAGTTCAAAAAAAAGGAATTCAATTTGTATTAGATCCAGATTCCGATTTACCCCAGTATATATCTGCAGATGAGGGAAAACTCCGACAAGTCTTAATTAATTTAATTGGTAATGGGGTGAAATTTACAGACAAAGGAGGGGTAATTTTAAGGGCTAAGGTGGAGAAAGTTTCAGAAAATAACCAAGATCAACTTCTTCAATTAGAGGTAGAAGATACAGGTCCTGGTATTGCTGCAGAAGAACTCCATAAGTTATTTGTGCCCTTTGAACAAACTACAGCGGGGCATCAAATTAAAAAGGGCACTGGATTAGGGCTAGCCATTACTCAGAAGTTTATTAATTTGATGGGAGGAGAGATTACCACAACAAGCACTGTAGGTGTAGGGACTTGTTTTCAATTATCGATTCCCATTCGTGTGAGTAAAAATCAATATTTTCCTGAGACAGCAGAGAGAGGGAAAGTGATTGGTTTAGCGCTGGAACAACGAGAGTATCGTATTTTAGTGGTGGACGATCAGCCTGACAATCGTTTATTAATGTTAGATTTACTTGGTTCCAAGGGATTTTCGATTCAAGAAGCTAGCAATGGACGAGAAGCTACAGATATATGGAAAGTATGGCATCCCGATTTGATTTGGATGGATTTGCATATGCCTGAGATGGATGGATATGAAGCGACCAAAAAGATTAGAGAGTGGGAATCACAGTTAGAGCCATCTGCTGTAACCACAAAGATTATTGCTTTGACTGCTAGTGTGTTTGGAGAGCGAGAGTTAGTTCTAGCATCGGGTTTTGATGATTATCTGATGAAACCTTTTAAAGAAGAGGTTATTTGGCAGAAGATGAAGGAATATTTAGGAGTGGAGTTGATTTATCAAGAATTAGCGGAGGGTAATGGTCAGAAACTGGAAAAGACTATTTGTTGTCAAGAGCAAGAGCAAGTTAATTCAGAAGATTTACCAGTTATTTTAAAGGATATGTCTTCTGAATGGTTAGCTGAACTACATCAAGCTTCAAGTCAACTCCGGGGTAAAAAAGTGATGCAGTTAATTAAAGATATTCCGCCAGAAAAGGCTGTACTAGCTACCCAACTGCAAACTTTTGCAGATAACTATCAATTCGATCGGATTGTTCAATTGCTAGGTTAGGTTAACGAAGTCAGAAGTCAGAAGTCAGAAGCGAGTGTGTAATTCTGAGGGAACCTCAGAATGTAAGACACACTCAAGACAGTCAGAAGTTGTTTTTGTAACGGAGATTTATGCCCCGCTCCAAAAACATTTCGCCTTAAAAGTCCTTGCTCTAAACCCAATTATTTTGGTAAGAATTCTGAAGCCAGCGGATTTGATATACAGCGGTTTTCATTTGGGTAGACCACTGTAGGGGCGATTCACGTTTGCGCAGCATTCCGCAGGAAATCCCCCCTACAGGGTTTTTGTTATGACGATGTGGTTTATTACAGCGGTTTTCATTTCAGTAGACCACAGTAGGGACGTTCCATGGAACGTCCCTACTAGGTTTTGCTTGTGAATATGTGGTTCATCAATCTGAAAAGCGCTGTAATTTGAAAAGCGCTGTAAGTCCTGGTGTAGTTTTTTTACCTAATCTACTAGAGAAAGACTAGAGAAAACATTAAAGCCAAACTGATTTTCTAGAACTGCAATCACAGAACCATCAACCGATAATTCATTTGTTGAGGAATCAAAACTCACATCATTGACGCTACTGATACCATACACACTTTTATCTATCTCAATCACATCTCCTTCAGCATCACTAAAGTCGAGGATTCTGTCAATTCCACCAGTAGAAGTGTTTTTGTTGAAGACAAAGGTATCGTTTCCATACCCGCCAATTAATATGTCATCCTGGTTCATGCCTTCAAGTCGATCGCTTCCGTCTCCTCCTAGCATCACATCTTCGCCACCATTTCCTGTCAGAGTATCATTACCTTCACCAGCAGAAACATAATCTTCATATCCGAATGCCTTGAGACTGTCATTGCTCTCACTGCCGATGAGAACATCGACGACACGGTTTGCGCCAGTAAAGTCCTCTTTACCAATTAATTCAATATTTTTGAGGACAGTTACTACATCAGAACTAGAGATATTGTTCAAAGTAGCAACTTGCTCGCCGGAAAAAGAAAGAGTCAGATCGCTACCAGAGAGAGTGTAATCAAAGCTGATTTCTTGATTACCAGAAGGTTCAAAATACTCTTTAATATCAACCTGAATTTTATCAACTTCATCATTGACGAAATCTACGGTGTAGTCTGTAATAGTGTGATTTCCACCAGAGAGAACAAAGGTATCGTCACCACCATTTCCTGTTAGAGTATCGCTACCCATTGTTACTAACGGAGTGTTGAGCTGAACATCATTACCGTTTTCATCTACCGAATAGTTGCCTATTCCAGTTGATAAGATGTTATCATTATTGTCACCTTCAATATTGTCAGCATTATCGCTACCAACAATATTCTCAATATTGTACAATTTGTCTGTGCCACCAAACCCATTACTCGCACTAGCATAACCATTAGTAACGCTTGATAGATCAACATTAATAGCACCTGTAGAATCAAAATATGATGCCGTATCTGAGTCATTACCTCCATCTATATAGTTGTTACCAGCACCACCATAGAAGATATCGTTACCATTAAAGCCCCTGAATTCATCATTACCAGCATTTCCTGGTGAACTTGATGTTCCTCCTAAATCATCCAATTGGTATCCAGCAATAACATCATCGTGGTTAGTTCCATAGAAGTAGTCAGCATTGTTGCCACCCTGTAGATTCCATCCCGAATAGGCACCCAAAACCAGAAATTTATTACTTCCCAGGTTTTCTAAATCGCTAGAGTCGATATTCAAGGCAGTGCCACCTTCGGAACCTAGAGTTGCACCATTTGAATCAATGTAGATCGCGCTGTCTATCAGGGAACGTTGTATAGCATCTTCAGCGTTATTGTCATATGTAGTGGAACTATCACCAAAAACAGTCCCCGCATCCTCAAACTCAAGATCGGCAAAAATCTGAGTGCTGCTTGAGTTGTTATATTTGAAAGAAAGAGCATTGTCTCCATTGGTATCATCTGAGATATATACATCTTGGTTGACAGGGATAATGACGACATCTTCTCGGAAGTTGAAGTCAGCAATAGTAGCAGAAGCATCACTATCTGGTCGATCTAGTGTCGATGTCTGACCATTCATTATTCCCTTGATACCATCAAATATCATGGGAACAATTTCTTTAGCAATCTTAAATTGGGGAGCAAAAGCTGTGAATGCTAAGTCAGTGACATCCCCTGCCATACTCAAACCGAGGTTCGCCCAGTCTACGTTAAGACCGCCGCCAGTAGTATCGGCAGCTTCACCAAGGAAAAAGGTATCTGCACCGTTACCACCGTCTAGAACATCACTAGCTCCATCACCGAGTTCACCACTGTAGAGTAAATCTGCACCATCTTGTCCATAGAGAGTATCATTACCATCCTGGCCTAACATAATATCATGGCTACTTCCACCATACATCAGATCCGTACCATTTCCACCATACATCAGATCCATACCATTTTCACCATAGAGACTATCACTTCCGGCTCCACCGTAGAGGGTATCGTGACCATTTCCTCCTGCAAGAAAATCTTTTCCAGCATCTCTGCTCGCGTTAGTGAACTGTCCAGTCCTGAAAGAATATCCATCATCACTATCTGGAGATGTGCTTTCATCTCCACCATAGAGTACATCGTTACCAGTTCCCCCATAAAGAGAATCGTTCTCACCACGTCCAACTAATGTGTCCGCATCTCCGTTACCCCAGATAATATCTTCGTGATGCCACCTAGATGTATGCGAAGCCCCAGGGGCAAAAATAAAAAAGGTCTCACTGCTTGTCTGTCCTTCGATATGGTTGGCGTTGTCATTACCTGTTTGGATTCTTTCCTCGACATTCCATGATATTGTCATTGTTCTTTTCTCCTTTGTGTTTAATTTGTTTCTGTAGGAAGAGGTTCTTCTCTTTCCTTTGTTGAAACTATTATTGACTGAATTTTTGGAAAAGACAATACAGGAAAGTTCAGGAAAGTTCAGGAATTTTCAACCTGAATTTTCCTGAACTTTTAGAGGGGAAAATTTGTCTGGCAAATTTCAATTTTTCCGAGAGGTTGATGCAGCGATAATTCAGTCTAGGACTGGAAAGTAGCTATTTAGAGTAGATGTTAATTTAATTTTTTACAGGTATTTATTACTCAGTATTTTGGCGTAGATATACGCCAAATGTAGTACTATTTTATTCAGGAAAATTCAGTTTTATTCAGTGGCTGAAAAAATCAACAACAAATGTTTTATTAAGGTGGTCTTTAAGTATACAGCGCTTTTCAAATTGATGAACCACATCTTCACAAACAAAACTTTGTAGGGACGTTCCATGGAAAGTTCCTACTGTGGTTTACCCAAATGAAAACCGCTGTAAGTGCCTAGATGTCCCATAAATTCCATACAGGTTTGATGAAAAAGGGAGCGATCGCTCCTTATATCCACAAAGTCCGCTCCCACACCATTACTAATACCAGAGTCAAAGGTTAAAGTAATCTCTCCTGGTGGTACTCCTGCGTCTATTTGTTCTTGAGTTAGATCGCCGAGTGATATCATGTCCGGTAGCATCGGTCTTGTATAGCAAAGGTAAGGAAGAAGGAAGAAGGAAGAAGGAAGAAGAAAGAGGGAAGAGGGAAGAAGGCTACCCTCGCAAGAAAAAACCATCATTTCCTGTAG